>WASR01000227.1 GCA_009712615.1 Methanobacterium sp.
CCCATATCCACCTGAGAACAACTGACACTATATGAAGTTCTTACTAACTGAAAAACTTATAAACGTTTAAAAATATCTATATTATAAACATAGAATTCTTGGGGCATGGTGGGGTTAAATGATTGATTATTATTACAAAACTATTGGAGAATTAATTGAAATCGATGCTGAAGCAAATTCAATTGCAGAATCACGACGTTTAATTTCCGAGATCAACGAAAGGGAATCCATCCTCCTGAAACTTAAGGAAGATGTTCGAAGGGATATACGTACAATGGAATCCAATTTTCTCAAGGAAAAAGCTAAATTAAGAACTAAATACTCTATGAAACAAATCAGTGTACTTACAGGAATTATTATGGGTTCTCCCAAGAAAAAGTTGATAAAAGAGCTTAAAAATTTGGAATCACAATCAAATAAGGACATTGAAGAACTGAAGCATATTCGCCTCGTCATCGATGATCTTCTGATCCAGTTCAATGATCTCAGAGAACCTTTAAACAGTTCAATGAGGGCCATGTTTGGAAACTGAATAAATTCTTTTTAAAAAAATCTAAGAAAAAAAATAAAAATTAATGGGTAAGATGAACTGGTAAGAGTATTAAAACCCCTAAAAGATCATCTTTTTTTATTTTACAATCCTTTGCTGCTGCAAACATTGCATGATCCGCTTTTCTTTTCATGCTTAAAGGTAGAGGAATTTCTTCATCAACTGCTATGGCATGACCATAGCTGTTTGATCCATAACCACTTAAGTAACTCAAATAATTAGCTGGAATTGGAATTTCTTTAATTTTAATGGATTTGATATTTCCTGATTGAAATTCCATATCCTCATCAGCAATTATTGCCCTTAGGTTACCTGAAATAGATCCTACCTGAAAGTCAAGCTTCTCAGCTTTTGCTTCTGCAAGCTCTTTCTTAACGGCATCTAACCGGGTTATAATCCTCAATTATTCCATCTCCATGGTCTTTTTGATCATTTTCAGCCTTACGAAGTTTTCCCTTTCCATCTCTTCTAGCCTCATCTCGATGTACTTGACAGTGTTCTCGATCCTTGGAACGATGATATGTTCAAGTGCATTAACCCTACGTTTGGTTGATTCAATTTCTGCAGCCAATAGAATGATGGTTTTCTCAATTTCTCCAAGTTCTATAATGAGTTTAATAGATTTTTCAAACTTACTTGCAGCTTCATCAATTTTCACTGATGTTTCAAGAAAACCGTATCCCCTTTCTACCATGTTACGTTCTTTAATTTCTGAATCAACCAATGGAACTACAACACCCATCACACTTCTAGAGTCTATGTCAATGTTTATAGATTCGTTAACAGACATGGCAGCTTTTTTAACAGCCAAATCACCCATTACAATCTGTGCTGCTGTCAGGTCTTCGTAGGTTTCTTTCAATGTTTTTTCAACATCTTCCCTTGATCCCTTGACACGTTCGAGTATATTGAAAAACTCCATAATAAGGGCGTTTCTTTTCTCTTTGAGTAAACTGTGCCCTTTTACTGCGAGCTTTTCCCTATCTTTAAGTTTTAGAAGTTCCATCCTTGTTGGATTGATGCCTTCTATCATTTCTTGAGCCATTTTATCCCTCACATTCCCTTAAAAAATTAAGGGATTATTTGTAATTTGGGTGGTATTTTGGTATGTGTTCAGCCTTTACACGTTTGAGTTCAGCTTCTGGTAAGAGGCCTAGTAACTGCCAGCCAAGGTCTAATGTTTCCTGAATAGACCTGTCTTCATCACTGGTCTGGGTTATGAACAGTTTCTCAAATTCGTCTGCAAAGGTTAAAAATTTCCTGTCACGTTCTGTTAAAGCTTCTTCACCAACAACAGCCATCAGATCCCTTAAGTCTCTTCCTTCTGCGTAAGCTGAATAAAGCTGGTCAGAAACACCACTGTGATCTTCCCTTGTTTGACCTTCACCAATTCCACCACTCATTAATCGTGAAAGAGATGGTAAAACATCTACTGGTGGGTAGATACCCTTCCTGTAAAGATCTCTGCTTAACACGATCTGTCCTTCTGTGATGTACCCAGTAAGGTCAGGAATTGGGTGGGTGATATCGTCCTGTGGCATAACAAGTATAGGCATCTGGGTAATTGAACCTTCTTTACCTACTATCCTACCTGCACGTTCGTACATTGTAGCTAAATCAGTGTACATGTAACCAGGATATCCTCTTCTTCCTGGAACTTCGTCCCTAGCTGCAGATATTTCACGAAGTGCTTCACAGTAGTTTGTAAGGTCAGTTAGTATAACTAACACGTGCATGTTAAGTTCAAATGCAAAGTACTCTGCTGTTGTGAGCGCCATTTTAGGAGTGATGATCCTTTCAATTGCAGGGTCGTCTGCTAGGTTCATGAAAACTGTAACTCTTTCTAGAGCTCCTGTTCTTTCGAAATCTCTCATGAAGTAGTTTGCTTCTTCGTGGGTAATACCCATGGCAGCAAATATAACTGCAAACTCTGTGTCTTCTCCAACAACCTTTGCCTGTCTTGCGATCTGGGCTGCTAGTTCGTTGTGAGGAAGACCAGATCCTGAAAATATAGGTAGTTTCTGTCCACGTACCAGGGTGTTCATTCCATCTATGGTGGATATACCGGTTTCAATGAACTCTGCCGGAAATTCTCTGGCAGAAGGGTTCATAGGGTTTCCGTTGATATCTAGTTCTTGGTCAGGTATGATTTCTGGACCGCCGTCAATTGGTATACCTGTTCCATTGAATATTCTTCCTAACATGTCTGGTGAAACACCTAGCTTTGCTGTTTCACCTGTGAACCTCACCTTGGTTGTTAAGGTGTTTAGGTCACTTGTTCCTTCGAAAACCTGCACTACAGCAAGGTCGTCTTTAACTTCAAGAACCTGTCCCCTACGTTTTTCCCCTGCGGGTGTTTCAATGTCTACTATTTCGCTGTAAGCTACACCTTCAACACCTTCAACAATCATCAGAGGGCCTGAAACTTCAGAGACTGTAGTATATTCCCTTGTTTTGATATTTGTGTTCATTTTCATACCTCACTGCACTGTTTTACTATGTCTTCCTGAATTTGTTTGACTTTAACCTCAAACTCAGCTTCAGGCAGGTACTTCATCCTTCCTATATCATCTTTGGCTGATATGGATATGATGTCTGCAGATGCTGCTCCTCGGTCAAGTGCTGCTTCAGCATTGACATGGAAAGTTATAATAGTTTTAAGCATATCATACTGTTTCTTTGGAGCACAATATGTGTCTACTTCATGATATGCATTCTGCTGGAGGAAATCTTCCCTGATCATCCTTGTTGTTTCGAGGGTGATTCTTTCACGGTCAGG
The DNA here is from genome assembly GCA_009712615.1 of Methanobacterium sp. Classification (GTDB taxonomy): domain Archaea; phylum Methanobacteriota; class Methanobacteria; order Methanobacteriales; family Methanobacteriaceae; genus Methanobacterium_B. The sequence continues at coordinate 3,330 of WASR01000227.1, forward strand.
TAAAGCATCTGGACCTACAAGTTGTACAATTTCCTGCAGTTCAGATTCTTTCTGAAGCAGTGCCATTGCTGTGTCCCTTGTTTCTCTCCAATCTGCTCCTGTGTTGGTATTCCACCAATTTTGTACACTGTCAACGTATAGTGAGTAACTTTGTAACCAGTCTATTGATGGGAAGTGACGTTTGTCTGCAAGTGATGCATCCAGTGCCCAGAACACTTTTGATATACGTAGTGTGTTCTGTGTAACAGGTTCGGATAAATCTCCACCAGGTGGTGATACCGCACCGACAACTGTTACAGATGATGTTTTATCTTCTGTACCTATGGTGGTTATTCTTCCTGCTCTTTCGTAGAATTGAGCAAGTCTTGATGCTAGGTATGCTGGGTATCCTTCTTCACCAGGCATTTCTTCTAGCCTACCTGATATTTCCCTCATTGCTTCTGCCCATCTTGAGGTTGAATCTGCCATTAGAGCTACATCGTAACCCATGTCACGGAAGTATTCTGCAATGGTTATACCTGTGTATACACAAGCTTCCCTAGCTGCCACAGGCATGTTTGATGTGTTTGCTATGAGAACTGTTCTGTCCATTAATGGTTTACCAGTTTTTGGATCTTCCAATTCCGGAAATTCCTTTAGAACTTCTGTCATTTCGTTTCCACGTTCTCCGCATCCTACATACACAATAATATCGGCATCTGCCCATTTAGCAAGCTGTTGCTGTGTAACTGTTTTACCTGAACCAAATGGCCCTGGCATAGCAGATGTACCTCCCTTTGCAACAGGGAAAAATGTATCCTGAGCCCTCTGACCTGTTACCAAAGGCACATCTGGATCTAATTTAGCTTTGTATGGCCTTCCAACCCTTACAGGCCATTTCTGCATCATTAAAACTTCAACAGTTCCTGTTGATGTTTCTACTTCTGCAACAACTTCTTCCACTGTGTACTGTCCTTCAGAAGCTATGCTTAGTAATTTACCTTCAACCTTCGGAGGTATCATAATCTTTTGAAGAATTGCAGATGTTTCCTGTACTTCTCCTATTACATCTCCACCTTTTACATCTGCACCTGCAGCTAAAGTAGGTTTAAATGTCCATTTGGTTTCTTTATTTAAAGATGGAACACTTATACCCCTCTGGAGATAATCACCAGTCATTACCTTGATCTTTTCCAGTGGTCTCTGAATCCCATCAAAAATTGAACCTAAAATACCTGGACCGAGTTCAACAGATAATGGTCCTCCAGTACTTTCGATTGGTTCGCCAGGTTTCATACCGGCTGTTTCTTCGTAAACTTGTATGGTTGCTTGGTCTCCTTCGAGTTCAATGATCTCACCGAGCAATTTATCGTTCCCGACCTTTACCATGTCGTGCATCTGGGTTCCCTTCCAGCCGTTTCCGACAATAACAGGACCAGCTATTTTAATTATATTTCCTGTAATCATTTTACCATCTCAACCCCAATTACTCTTTTAATAAGCTCACTCATAGGGTCAGATTCCCTTCTAATTGAGCCTGTTTTGTCTGGTATTTCAATTATCATAGGTAATGCGCTTTCATTTGTTACCTTGTTGATTGTTTTTCTGAGTGCGTCCCCTATTTTTTCTGTTGTGATAATCACAGAAAAGTCCTTCTTAACCAATTCTTTTAAGGTTTTTTCTGCTTCGTCCATATCATTAACAGGGTGCCCTTCTTTGATACCTCCAAGCATGAAGCCTGTGACAATATCCTCGTCTGCCATCACAGCGATATTTGAGTTCATACTAACATCTCCTTGATCATTGACGATGAGAATCCAGCTTCCCGTTTTCCCCTAGCAATAATTTTTAAGTTTTTAACTTCTGTTTCCTTTCTACTTAAAAATGCAATCATAGGGACGATTCCAAACTGATTCTTCAAAGAAATGGATTTAGCTGTTTTGACAACGTACCCATCGAGTAATTTCTCGAAAGTTGCCATTGAACCTGTTTGTGTGAATTCTGACATGGCATCTGAAAGCATTGGTGCATAATCAGTTCCTTCTAATCCACTGATAACTCCAGATACATCTTCTGCTTCCATTAACTCTTTGAGTTTCCATTCCCGAATTTCGTATCCATCTGAAACCATGTAGGGTTCTATGTCTTCGTACTTAATGTTGTCAGCCTTTGCCCTTAGAATGATCTTTATGTTGGCAACATCGACCATTGTACCTATGTAATTGTGAAGTAGAGTGGTGTTCTCATCTTCAGGTGTTGCTGATGTTTTTAAAAGATTTTCTAGCAAATATTTGTCCATTGAAGCTTCTAAAGGTAATAATAAACCTGTTTCTTTGTATACTGGTATTGCATCTTCCATAACCTTTGGATATTCAGTTCCTTCCAATGCATTAAGTACTTCTTCTACTGAATCTGTATCTATTAAAGAATCAAGTTTGTTGCTTAACTCTCCAAATGGTACAATCAGATCAACTGTTTGTTCATGGCTTAAACCTGCTTCCTTAGCGATTATTATGCTTTTGATATTTTTGATGTCCCACTTTTTCAGTAAAAACTTGAAACTGTCTTTACTGTCATCAGGAGTGATCCTTGCAATCAAATCGTAGGTTTCAGCTAACTGGGAATCCAGTGCCTTTTCTAGAGGGTAGGTATCTATGTACTTGGCGTAGTCTGGAACTCCTCTCAAATAGTTTTTAACTTCTTCAACATTCTGGGATTCAACTATTTCTGAAAATTCCTTTTCATTAAATAATCTTCCAGTTCTTGCCCTAACCCTTGCATTTGGGTAAGTGTAGGGAAAGAACCCCAAAACAGGCCTAATTATTGTTATAACAACAATTGCACCAATAACTATGATGGCTAAGATCATAACTGCTAAAAAAATTTCATATGAGGGAAATCCAAGTGCAGTAACTAGTGTAGTAATATCTTCTACCATTCTGAATCTCCCCTATTTGAATAATATTCTTGCAACTTCTGATCTTAGAGATTTTTTAAATCTCAGCAATCTAGCCTCGATAGTATTGTTAACTTCTATTTCACCATTTTTGGTTTTGAGAACCGCTCCTCCAATGGTGGTTATATTATCTCCAATTTCTAACTTAGTCTCGTTACCAGTTTTTTCTGTTACTTCCTTTTCGATGGATGATATAGAAACTTTTATTTTGTCCACATCTTCAGCTTTGACAGAGACAATCAGATCTCCGCCTCCAATTTCAGATGCAGCTTCAATAATAATTTCATTTAAAGATTCCTTGTATTCTGTTGAATCTGAAGAAGCAATTTCCTTCAGGTTTTCCACAGCTTTTTTAAAGGACTCCTCAATAACTTCTTCTCTAGCATCAAGTTCCATTCTTCTGGAATTCATCTTAGCCTCTGAGATAATTTGCTGATATCTCATTGTGGACTGTTTTTTACCATCCTCTAAGATCTTTTCCTTTTCAATGAGGGCGAGTTTTTCACCCTCTTCTAAAATGGATTTACTCTCTACTTCAGCTTCTTCTTCGATTGAACTAGCCTTAGTTTGAGCTTCAGATATTATACTTGAGACTATTTTTTCTGTCCCGGCACTCATGTTTATCCTCCAAGAATTTTAGCGAATACCATAAGCAATATAGCTATAAGGAAACCGTAAATAGCCTGTGTTTCAGATAGTGCTGTGAATATAATACCCCTTGCAAACATGTCTGGTTCTTCAACAACAGCTCCTACTGATGAGGATGCTGTAATACCTTGACCCATACCAGAACCTAAACCTGCAAATCCAATTGCTGCACCTGCACCAACTGCTATTATACCCTGTGAAACATTCAATGTTAATGAAGGGTTCATTATTCCTGAGAAAACCAGGAGCAAGATAGCTATAAGAAAACCATAGATAGCCTGTGTTTCTGGAAGGGCTGTGAATATGATACCTCTTGCAAACATGTCAGGGTCTTCTGCTACTGCACCTACACTCCCTGCTGCTGCGATACCTTGTCCTATACCTGATCCTAATCCTGCTAAACCGACTGCAAGACCTGCGCCGATTGCTGCTAATGCTGTTCCTAAAACTATTTCTACCATATTATTTACCTCCTACATCAGTATGTATTCTTTTTGTACGGAATGCCCTGAACTTCTGACTTCCACCTATGTAAAATTGAGCAAAATACTCAACATAATGCAAACGTAATGAATTTATAAATGCTCCAAGACTCTGGAATGCACAGTTAGCTATATGACCTCCAATAAAGACTATTGGTGCCAATATTATTCCAACAACAGGAATCATACTATCACATAATCCTGTTAAAATGTTAACAGTCATAGCGATTCCACCAGTTGAAAGACATAGTGCTAAAAGCCTTGCGTACGATAACAGGTTTCCGAGGAATCCTGTAAGATCCATTAAACCAAATGCTCCATTGAAGTATATGAGCATTATTAGGCTTAACACAAGTATTGGGGCTGCAATATAAATTGAACTTGTTAGTACGTATGCAACTATTGCTGCTTCTAAAACAAACCAAATAATTTGTGCTCCTAAAGCATCACGAACGTTTCCACGAATGATGTTGTTGTAAGCACCTATTAATAGACCCATGTTGATGTGTATAACACCTATTACTAGTGCAATGTATAAGATATTCTCTGGATGTACAAATGCGTCTATGGAATGTATTGTTGTTGGTAATGCTGCTCCTCCAAGAATCCATCTTGGGAACAAGTCTCCAATGAAACCATTGGTAATCATACCAAGTATAAACGCCCAGACACCACATGCAACTAAAATGAGTCCCATGTTTTTCATCAACTTGCTGTTTTTACCTAGTCCGTAAACTAAAACTAAACCAATTATTGCGTCTACCACACCATAACCTGCATCTGTTAAACAGAAACCAAAGAAGAATGGGAATATAATTGCCATGAGTATGGTTGGATCAAACTCCCTGTAATCAGGTGGGGAGTACATATTAACAAAAAGCTCGTAGGGTTTTGCAAACCTCGGGTTGTCCAAATGAATTGGAATGTCATCTTTCTCAACATCAGGGTCTGAAACTTCTACTATGGAATATCCTTCAGTAGTAGTTTCAATGAGTGCAAGGGTTTTTTCCAGATTTTTTTCTGTTACCCATCCCTCTAACATTACAGTGTTATCTGTTTCACCAAATGATGAGAAAATTTCACTTCTTTGTTTTTCAATTTCAAGAAGTTCTTTTAAAACAATGAGATCAGATAATGATTCCTCGGATATTGTTCCAAGTTCGTTTAAAATAGCTTCTTTTTGTTTTATTATTGTTTGTTTTTCAGATTCAAAGTTTCTTAAAATTTCTTCTGGTTTTCCAGAAATTCCTGATAGATCGAATCTTTCAAATTCGAGTTTTCTAAGTTGAGTAGAAATCTCATCTCCATACTTGCTCAGACTAATAACAACCAAGATTTTGTATAATTTATCTTCTGTGTCATTATCCTCAACAATGATCTCTTCAGGCAGGTCATTCATACTTGCCTTGAACTCTTCAAAGGAAGTTAAAGAAATTTTTCCAGCTATAACAGAAACAAATTCTGTATCAATTAATTCTGCAAGGTCAACATCGAATTTTTTCAAATTTTCTGCTGCCTTCCTTGCATTTTCCAAATTGGAAAGCTCAGATTCTAATTCATTTAACTTTTCTTCCAAGGGTTTGGTCTTAGATTCTACTTTATCAAGGAAAGTTTCTGCATATTTCAGAAGTTCTTCAACCTCTACTTCTTCAACTTCCTTTTTCTCAATTTTGGGCGGATTAATAAATCCTTTGGCCATGGCTAAAATGCCCTCATCCTTCTTGCTAACAGAACTTAAAAAATCAGATGTAGCAGTTGTTTTCATTAAAAGAGAGGAAATTTTGCCGAGAAAAGGAGTTGCATGGGCGGGTTTAAGAATTTGCTTCCACTCTGCATCTTGTTGTATTCTCTCAGATATATCATGGATCAGTACCAGTCCTGCATCGTGAAGAGTATTCACTGCAGTTTCTGCATACTTATCCAAGGTTATAACCTTGAGTTTTTTCATTCTCGCCGGCTTGAACATTGTACTCACACTATAAAATACTTTTAACTATTAAATCCGCTGCCTCGTCAACCTTATTCATTGCTGTGCTTTTTGTCACTTGAACTTCTTCACTGGTTGTATTGGAAATATGTAAGGCCTCTTTCTTGGCCTTGGTCTCAGCTTCAAAAGCCATATTTTCGGCTTCAGTAGAAGCTTCTTCTTTTGATTTTGCTATGATTTCTTCGGACTTTAAGCGGGCTTCTTCGATTCTTTCGGATTTTAATTCATTAGTATCTTCTATTAACTTGTCAGCATCATTTTCAGCCTTTTTTATCGTTGTAATAGCTTCCGATATTGTTGTCATTTAAATCACCATGATTTATAAGCAAAGTTTCTATTGTGTTATATTTATCTTTTACTATTTGAATTTCCAATAAAAAGACTCAAATAATAATACATATTGCAAATAATTGAATAATTTCAGTTAATTATGCAGTAATCACCCCTTTTCACTATAGTGAATTTCTTCAGTGTCAATTAACTTTCTAAATGGCGTTTCGACGGTTTGTTCTTCGAAAACATGCGAAATAATTCCGGGAAGTCTTCCCATCATGAAAATTCCAGTACCAACCTTCCAATCAAAACCAAGATCTGACAAGATACCTGCATTAGCACCATCTATGTTCATCTTTATTCCCTTGGTTTCATATAAAATTTCTTCAATGGATAAAGCCAGTTGAGTGTGCACACCTACACATAGCAATTCTTTAGCCACTCGAATCAGTTTGAATGCCCTTTTATCTTCAGAATGATATCTATGCCCATATCCAGGCATTTTCTCATTTTTAGATAAATATTCATCAACCACTATTTCTGCAACTGCTTTGATATCTTGACTAGTTTTTAATGGACCCCTAAATCCAGGAACTCCATTCAATGCCAAATATTGGAGCATTTGCATTGATCTTTCCATTGCTCCGGCATGAAACTTGCCAAATGAAAGCAGTCCTCCAGACACACACTCCTTTAGAGATGAACCTGTTGAGGCCATCAACCTTGCAACTTGTGTACTGGGTGGTGTTACACCATGATCACAAAAAGAAACAAGAACAGCTTCTAACATTTTAGAATCAATTTCTGAAGGCAATTTTCCGTTAACAAGTAGATAAACCATTTCAGGAAATGATATTTTACCAATGAGATCTTCCTGTGAATATCCTCGAGTGACCAATTTATTAGGTTCAACACGAGTTATGGAAGTTTTCCATTTGGGATTAGTTAATTTAAGTAAATTTTCGACGGTTTTTCTACCAATGGCCATAATTTAATCACTCCAAAAATTTGGATAGCTGCACAGTGGATCGTCTTGGCTCCACACAACAGCATGGACGCATAGACACTATTCTAACGCCACTCGCTCGTTGAGGTCCAACTTCGATAAAAGATCCCAGTGCAGTTACAGAACCGCCAATTCCAAGCGACCCTATATTTGTATCGTTCAATTTTCCAGTCATACAATTTTCCAATTCAGACTGGATATTAAGGTTACCGTAAGCCATAGCTTTCAGCATAAGCGATGAAGCTTCAAAATGAGTTCTTCCAATGCCAATTGCAGGAATACACGGTGTGCATCCTAACATTGCAATCTCTGATCTCAACCATGTTAATACTTCTAAAAATACTTTTCTATGATCCCTCTTGTGGAAAACCTTATAAGTAAGCGCACGACTTTCTGGTCCTCCCCCAAGCATCAGCACATGAATTTTCACAACATCTTCATCAATTCCCGTAACTGAAAATGATGGTGCTGGAAGCATTTCTGGCCGATTATAAAGTCCTTTGGATTGTTCAATTCTCTCTATTGAGTTTCCCTTGACAGCCATGGGTCTTGCTGGAAGTTCCTTCAAACCTGCTTCTATTCCCCTGTTTATATCATCAAAAAATCCAGGAGCCAAGTTAACTTCCCTACCAATTTCAAGAAGAACATGGGGGATACCAGTATCATCACACAGAGGAACTTTATTTGCACTTGCTATTTCTGCATTTTTTAAGAGTAATTCCAAAACCCATCGAGCATTGGGATTGGTTTCATTTTCAACAGCATTTCTGTAGGCTGTTAATTGATCTTCACGAAAATTTGTGCTTGCATCGATTACTGCATTTTTAACTAAATTTATGAGTTCCATTGAAAATCTCCGTGTTAATTCATTTTTCTGGGATTGACATGTCTTCTGTCCCAGTTTCAGAAAGTTTTGCATCGGGGTAATATCTATCGATCATACTTTGAACTAGATACACTTGTTTAATCCTTTCAGCAGCTTGACTTGCACTCGTATCCCATCCGTGGTGGGCTGCAACTGATCCTCCTGTTTTCAAATAAACCGGTGCTGCTGCCTTAATTATTTCAGGTGCTTCGTAGTGACGAATGAATCCTCCTGAAGATTTAGGATTTTCCATGTGTAGATCCAGGGAAATGTTGATTGATCTTCTTATTTCTGCCATCATGGGTATCTGAAGATCCCTTACTGGATTGAATGAATCTGCTCCAATTAGTTCTAATAATTTGGCACTTGCAGGGTTACCATGTCCACAGTGTGCTGATACTTTGAAATGTAAGTTTTCAGGAAGTTCTCCCTTCTTACGCATCTCAGCCAACACCCATAAAAGACCTTCATCGTACACAACTATGCCCCTAACACCCAGGGCTGCAGCTCGTTTAACGTCTTCCAAACCATAGAACAAATTTTTATATCCCCTCAATCTGTAACCAATTCTAGCACCTTCGGGTGTGTTGGCTGATGCACTGGTATCGTAGGTGGCCCTGGGTCCCACACTCAAGAACAGTTCTACCTTTTCATCAACCGCGATGTTGACCATTTCTTCGATTTCAGCATCTGTTAAAAGCATTATCCCCTTGGTTTGAGTCACTCTGTGAATATTTACCCCGTAACTGTCCGTTGCTTCAAAAAGTGCAGCCATTGCATTGGGATTTTGAATTCCTGGAACTTCAAAACGGTACTGGGCACCGTCAGGAAAACGTTTTTCAGATGGTTCATTATTTTGGTTTCCAATTCCTATTGAATTTAAAAATTTTTCAGTGTCCATATAATCACCAATTCGCTTGTAATATATTATTATAAGAAATATGATGGTAAGAATTATTTCTTATTTAATATTAAGATTTAACATATCCATGAAATCAGATATGTAAATAGATTCAATTTGTTCGATTGTATTCATCAATTCCATTTCAACATTTGGATTTAGTTCTTGAAACTTTTGATTCAAGTCCTTCATATTCAGGGGATTTTCAGGTTCTCCACAGGGCAGATCTACCCTGCTGTTGTAGACTCCATTTTCAGTTTCAACACTGACTTCAGATGGTCTCATATATGGGTATGATCCATCCAATTTGGCATCTGTTTCAATAAATGTCTTTGAGGCCAGAGATCTCGTTAGGTCTGTGAGTCCCATATTTTCTGTGTTTGGTGCTCCTTCAATTAAACTGATTGACACTGCAAATGGAAGGCTCTGCCTTACATCCTCAACAGTTTCAGGATGGTAATTGTCATGTTCAGCAGCAATTTTATAAGTTCGGATATTTATTGAACGAATATTATCTGACTTCAAACCTTCTGTTTCCATTTCCGCCTTTATGATCAATGCTGCATCAATGGATGAATGTAAATGTCTGCATAATGGATATCGCTTGAAGTAAACATCTAAAATATGATAGTTATACCTATCAATTTCTTCCCATCTGTTTTCGATGGTTGAAATATTTGTATCAGAAACCATGGCATTATAAAAACCCTGTTTTCCATCAATTATTGATTTTGCCCCAGTAAATTCTTTTTCAGACAGTACTGCAGCGAGCACTCCTGCATGTGCAGCTTTTCCTGCATGCAGATGTTTGCCCATGCTTCCTGCATGATCAGATTCTAATAAACCCGCCGCCTGAGTTCCTGCAAGTCCCAGTGCGTTGATAATTTTTTCTTCGTTAAGTTTCATGATTTTACAGGCAGCTGCAGCAGATCCCATTGTGCCGCAGGTTCCTGTGCTGTGAAAACCATTATTTCTGTGCATGGGATTTGAAAGTTTTCCCATTAGAATTGAAACTTGATAACCTGCAACAATGGCTTCTATCAGTTCCTTTCCTGTTTTTTTTTGAAAATCTGCAACTGCCAGTGCCGAAGGAATAACAGCACATCCCGGGTGAAGTTGAGCATACCTGTGCCCATCATCAAGATCAAGGCTGTGTGCAAAGACTCCATTACAAAAAGCTGCATCCATCACACTTAAACTGCCTAAACCAACTATTTTAGCCCCTTTATCAATGTTAAATATTTCCTTAACTATTTCTCCGCTTGGACTATTTGATCCCCTCATTGCCACAGCTAAAAAATCTAAAAAACACGATTTTGCTTGCAATATGACTTCCATTGGAAGTTCATCATGCCTTATTTCAGTTATTATGCTGGCCAGATCTTCTGTTATCATATTTATGAACTCTAATTTATTTAGGATGATTTTTTAGTATGGTTTCAATGAGTACTTAACAGATAGCATTAAAGTCCACTCCTAACCAAAGGTTTGCTTAAATGTCTTCTTGCAGAGGGCGGAGTTTCATAAAATCCTTTTTCTATATTTCTTGGCAATTCTATCCCTACTTTTTCGACATTCCTTTCTATTTTACCACAGCTCGGACATTTGAATCCCTTGTTTTTTCCAGCTGACTTCATTCTTTTTCCACAGCTACACATTGGATTAACAAATTTTTCTAACTTAGCCAGTTTCTTTAGCTGGAATTTTTCTATGTTAAGGGTGCCTTGATTGGTTATTCCATCTCCCACTCCCCCATAGACTTCCAACATGTCTCCGGGTTCTAGTTCCCTGACAAAATTTCTGAACTGTTTGGTTGGTTCGTAGGCTGCACATTCAATGTTTCCAGATTCATCTTCTAATCTGAAGATGAGATGTCCTCCATCTATAACATGTGGTTTATCCATTACCCTGCCATTTACAATGTAACATTTAAACTTCTCCATGTCTGAAATACTGTCTATGGGCTGGAGGTGCATGTCTGTATGTTGATTTGTTAAAAAAATGCAGTGCCTTTCAACAGGTTCCATGACACGAACCATTGTTCTGGCCTGTTCAAGCACATCGGGATCCTCAGCTCTTATCCCATAAAGTACTGGGCATGGAGTGTGGGGTTCTATTGCAATGTATCCATGGTCCAGATTGTCAAATGTTGATGGATATGTTTTTTTATCCATTTTAACCACAGATTCATGGTCAATCTTCCTTTTAGTACCATAATTTTCTGGAGTTCTGTATGTCAGGAGTTCAAATGTTTGATCTTTTAGTTTGCACCCTATTGCTGCCAAAGCCCCTATTATTCCCCTGCCATTTTTAAATTTGTAATAATCAGCCCCAATCTTTTTTAAAATGGATTCAGTTTCGTTTATTGAAACTATGTCCCTTATTGCCCTATTGGCAAATTCTTCAAGTTCTGGTGTAATATCATTTTGGTAAAAAACAACCCCAGGGTTGGTTTTTTCATCTTGAAACTCTGATAATGCCTGAACATTTTCTAGAACCAATTTTTTTACTTCTTCAACTTCTTTTTCATTTTTTAGTATTAATTTGAAGGATAATGCACCGTTTCCTCTGGTTTTAAATCTTGCGAATGGATTAAGTCTTATGAGTCTTGGATACCCTGAAATATTAAAACCGTAATCTTTAAGTTTGGAGATTATAACACAAGTTATATAGGTGGTACACATTCCAGAACTGGAATCAGTGTCATCGATTCCAACGTATAATAATATATTGTTCATATTTTTTCACCGGTGATTAAATGCAGAAAGCCAATATTTCACCCCAACGGGATCAGGTCCTCATTGAGATAAATGATCTTCTCTCTAACCATGGATTTGAAACTTCTAATATATATGATAGAAGTTGTTTTGATATGGTGGCTAGAAAGGAATTTGAACTATTACTTCTGAAGATCCTAATTAATATAGATGGTTTCACCGGAAGCCAGGCAGAGGAAATAAAAAAGGTAGCAGACACATTCTTAGCATCACCCCTAGTTGTGGGAATAAAATCTAAAAATGAGTACCTTGAAGAAGATGTTATATATGAACGCCATGGTATTCCAGTTATTGCTCGAGAAACCCTTAGAAATATGGTTGTAGACGATATATATCCCGAGGTCTTTGCTGACCGTGGTGGCTACTACGTCCAAATCGATGGGGAAATAATCAAGCAGGTAAGAGAAACCCAAAATATTTCCAGGAAGGATTTGGCTGATAAGGCCCATGTATCCAAGGAAACAATTTACAAGTATGAACGCGGCATGGTAAGGGCATTCCCTGAAACAGCCATGATGCTTGAAAGTATACTTAACATGAAAATAACTCTATCAGTAAATCTTTTAAGTGTTCCAGAAGTGGAAAAAAGGTCAGATGTTAAGGATGCAAGTGCCCTAAAACCAGAATTATCGGCTGAAAACCAGACAACACTTCAAAATTTAGGTTTTGGAGTCATATCTACCACCAGAACACCATTTGATGCACTGGCCAAAAAAGAAACCAGCAGTAAACTTTCTAAGAAGGACAATACTGTAATTACCAATTTAGAGAAAAACAGGAACCAACAGGTACTTAAAAGAATGGCTCTGAATGTAAAGGATTTATCAGGCATCACTGGAACAGATGCCGTATTTTTATTGGAAGATAAAAAACCATTAAAGTGTATAGAGGGTGTGCCAGTAGTTTATAACTGGGAAATTAAAGAAATGGAAAATTCAAAGGAATTCCTAAAACTGGTTAGAGAACGCAGGGAATGTAACTGAAAACCCAACCTAATGGTTAGAAAATAAATTTTTTTGTACATTTTTTTAAAATTAACTAAGTTCCGCCCAACTCTTTGTTCAACGACTAGCTTTTAAAAAAATAGAATTAGAGAGATTTGAGTAAACTGAATGTTTCTTGTGCTTCGTCCACTGAAGCAATCCCCAGTACCACCATATCTGCAAAAGAAACAGTTTTTAAGTAATCAAACGCATCATCTGGCTTTAAAACACCTGCAGCCAGAACATTTCTAACCATGATTATTTTGTTTAGTTCTTCCATCATATTGTCCAGATTGGTTCTAACTCCCTTGTCATACACATCACAGTCCATGAGATATCCGAGTTTGTTCACTGGAACACTGTAAATATCAAACAGATCCAAGATATCAGATTCCAGTAGGCTTGATGTGGTTTTGAAGGGACTGTGGGTTACGAGTCCAGGGATCGCCCCAATTTCTTTTATCTTCAAAAGCTTTTCTTCTAAAACATCCCAATTTGCAGAGTCTGTTATGGTTCCATGTATCATCACTGAAACTGCACCCATATCAGAAAACAATTCAATGTCTTCAGCTTCAGTTTCTGGCATCAATGTGCCCACAATATCCATATTTATGCCGATATCACCCGCAAGTTTCATTGCTTCAATAACAGGAGGTTCTGGCATTATCTGAATCCCATTAACTCCCATATCATGGGATTTTTGGATTATTTTCAAGATGTTTTCTGGATTGTTGTAGAGATCAAGCTGGTATAACCTTGCCCTGTGTCCAAATTGAGGAGCTGCTACGAATGGAGAAGATCCAAGGAAAGTTCTTGGAATATTCCTGTTTGATACTTTGATATTGCCTTCAAACATCTATTTATTCCACCGGCTGAGCAACAACTGCAGTTCCATAGGCTAATATTTCTTGCATTATGTCAGAAATTGCATCAGAATCAAAACGTGCACTTATAATTGCATTCGCACCCATTTCCCGAGCATGATCAATACATCGTTCAAGAGCTTCATTCCTTGATTGTTGCATCATTTGAACGTATTCTTTTATTTCTCCACCAAACATGGAACGGATGCCTGCACCTAACTGCCCTCCAACACCCCTACTTCGAACAGTCAGGCCGTATACAAACCCCTTTGTTTCTAAAATTTCATATCCTGGCACATAATTTGAGCTAACTATTATGAATTCATCGACAGAAACCATTCCTAAACCTCCGTTTAAACCATTTCATGTTTATTAATTCTACTATTAAATTTTCCTTGGATCGATATATCTTTTTCCAAAACTAACTCAAGTAATGATTTGGGTTATGTGAATTATTTATTAAATGGAAGTTCCATAACTAATTTTTAATTCGAATGTAGATGTTGGATTTGTATATAATTAATATATGAAGAAATTATGAATGGAGTTTATAAATGCAAGTTCTCATATAAATTTAAACTCATCAGATTCATAGATAATATTATGAGATAACTCAGGGTGAAAATATGGATAAAAAAGTACTTATCGCTGATCAAATAAACGAAAAGGGAATAGATGAATTAAAGGATGTTGCTGAGGTTGTAAGCAACTTCACAATTTCAAAAGAGGAACTGGTAAAAGAAATAGCAGATTATGATGCCATAATTGTAAGAAGCAGAACTAAGGTCACGAGAGAAGTGATTGAAGCTGCAGATAAATTAAAAATAATTGCTAGAGCCGGTGTGGGGGTGGACAACGTTGATGTCCAGGCAGCTACAGAGCGCGGTATTATGGTGATAAATGCACCAGAATCAACTTCAATCACAGTTGCAGAGCATACTATGGGACTAATACTTTCACTTTCACGTAAAATATCAATAGCAGACAGCTCAGTGAAAGAGGGTAAATGGGAAAAGAGTAGATTCATGGGAATAGAGCTGAATGGAAAAACTCTCGGTGTTATTGGTATGGGTAGAATTGGAAGTCAAGTAGTTACCCGTTCAAAGGCTTTTGGAATGGAAACAATTGTATATGATCCATACATCACTGAAAAATCAGCATCCGAACTTGGAGTTACTGTAGTGGATCTGGAAACTCTCCTAAAAGAGTCAGATGTAATGACAATACACGTGCCTTTAACTCCTGAAACAAAACACCTAATATCAAAGCCACAGTTTGATATCATGAAGGAAAATGCCATAATCATAAACTGTGCAAGGGGCGGTATCATCAATGAAGAAGATCTCTTCGAAGCCCTTTCAAACAACAGAATTAGAGGTGCTGGTTTAGATGTATATGAAGTTGAACCGCCAGAAAACAGTCCATTATTCACCCTTGACAACGTGGTTTTAACTCCACACATTGCAGCTTCAACCTCCGAGGCACAAAGGGACGCAGCTATAATAGTGGCTAATGAGATTAAAAAGGTTTTCCAGGGTGGGTCTCCAAAGAACGTTTTGAACATGCCTGTACTGGATCCTGAAACATTTTCTCTGGTTAAACCATACTTCGGACTCATAGAAAAAATTGGAAAATTCATGATCCAAACTGCAAAGGGAAATATCAAGGAGATCGATGTGACTTACTGTGGTGATCTATCAGAACTTACGAAGCATGACATATTAACACGCATGATACTTCAGGAAGTGTTAAACCCAATATTAACAGAACCTGTGAACCTTGTAAATGCAACATCAGTTGCTGAAAAAAGGGGAATAATTGTAACAGAAGGTAAGAGATGTGATGCTAAGGGTTACAAAAATTTGATCAAAGTGGAAATGAAATCTGATTTCAACGATGTCAGTGTTGAAGGGATTATGGTTGATGAACCTAAAATAATCATGATAAACGGATACCAAGTAGACGTTGAAACTGAAGGTACCATGTTGATCTCAAAGTACAAAGATAAACCTGGAGTAATAGGTGCCATAGGAACTAAAATTGGTAAACACAACATAAACATAGCAAAAATGCAGGTTGGAAGAAAAGAACTTGGTGGAGAAGCTGTTATGGTTTTAAAGGTTGATCAACAGGTTCCTTCAAATGTGATTGAGGAACTTAAACAGCTTGAAGATGTTAATGATGCTGTTGCAGTGAATCTTTAAATCCAAAAAAATTAATTTTTCCAGGTTTAACCTGGATACTTTTCATTATATTTTTTGATGCTTATTTTTTTTAAACTATGGAAAATGGTATCTGTTCGCCGTAGCTGTTGTAGGCAATAATACTGTCTTCAGTATAGGGAAGAGCTATAATCATGTGGAATGTACCCCTTTTAGAAAAAAATTGAAGATCTGCACCTGAAGGTTCTGCACTGTAACCAGGGTGACTGTGAACTGAACCCACATCATCTGACAACATTGGTAACATGAATATTTCCATGACTGCACCAGATTCTGATGCTGCGCCGGGCAGGAAGATCAGTTCATCGATCTTCAATATTTCATCTTCAACCAGACCATGAAGCATAGCACTGAATTCATTGGGATAAGATTCTTTTGCTATGTCAATAATTTCTTCCACTAGCTCATGATCCACATGAACCTCTTTATACTTTTTTTTACCTAAACCAAACATCTTAAACTTCCTTATTTTCTATGGATACCAACAAGTATTCTATTTTCAAAGAACTCTCGGTTTATTATGGGCAGTTCACGATCAATCCTTGGCAAGTATCTCATGGTTTTTACCCTTTTATTCTCAACTGGGTTGTATCCTTCAACTTCACTGGCTTTTCTGTAAATTCCAATACCCCTTCTCTGCCATATTGGCACCTCAGAAATGTTTAACCCATTTTCAAAGAGGAGATCATGAAGTTCACTGCTCTTTTTTTCATTTAAAATTTCAACTGCACTGGTTTTATCATGGTTTTCTCTTAATTTCCAGTAACTGTAACCATTTATACAATTTCTCCATGATTCACTCTGCCTGTTTTTGAAATAATCAATGGCTCCATCCGCTGATAAAGGTATGATTCTTGAATCGAATGATACTGGTTTGATATCCTTTTTTTCAGTTATTTCCCTGAATTTCTCAATTTTTATAAGATTTTTTTGAAACGAGGCCGATATAAATCCTGCAAAAACAGAGTCAAGTTTTTCAATCCGGCCGTTGAAGGGTATGTCAGAAAGTAGAATGTTTATCTCATCAGAAAAGGTGTATATGAACTTCGGTGCAAACTCTTTAAAGAATTCAGAGCATACTTCAC
>WASR01000341.1:0-9155 GCA_009712615.1 Methanobacterium sp.
CTGTATATATTTAACGTTATAATTAATTTTTTTTGTGAATAAAAAAAAAATCTCCAAAAATAAACTTACTTGTTAACCAGGTAAAATCCTGAAACTGTTGTTTGCAAAATAAAAAAGCCATCTACTGCTGTTATTAAAATGATCGGTTATGAAAGTTAATACCAGTCCTCATTGTTCTTAAAGTACTTCAAAAAAAATGAAAGTTGAAGTTGGAATTTTTATAGGGTTTCCATCTTCTTAAGTTTTTCATCTAAAAGTTCCACAGCCTGTTCCCTTAATTTGAACTTCTGAATTTTTCCACTGGTTGTGAGTGGAAATTCTTCAACGATAAACACATGTTTTGGTACCTTGTACCGAGCTATTTGTTGAAGTGCGTAGTCTCGAACATCTTCCTCTGTTAAATCAACATCCTTTTCCGGGATTACAAATGCTCCGACTATCTCCCCGTATTTTTCATCGGGAATTCCAACGACCTGGACATCTTGTACTTCGGGCATGGTGTGGATGAATTCTTCTATCTCCCTTGGGTAGATATTTTCACCACCCCTTATGATCATGTCCTTTATTCTTCCAACGATGGTGTAGTACCCCTCTTCATCCACTGTTGCCAGATCTCCACTGTGAAGCCAACCATCCTCTTCAATGGCTTCTTTAGTTTTGTCTGGCATCTTGTAATAGCCCTTCATTACGTTGTAACCCCTGCAGCAAATTTCTCCGGGCTGACCTGGTCCCAGTGTTTCACCTGTTTCTGGGTCTATTATCTTGACCTCTATGTTTGGTCTTGCCCTTCCAACTGTGTTCACACGTTTTTCAACAGAGTCGTCCACACTGGTCTGGGTAAACACAGGTGAAGCTTCTGTTAATCCGTAGGCTATTGTAATATCCTTCATGTGCATGTCTGCTATTACCTTTTTCATGGCTTCAATTGGACAGGGGGATCCTGCCATTATACCCGTTCTTAGAGAGGTTAGATCAAACATTTCAAACATTGGATGGTTGAATTCTGCAATGAACATGGTTGGAACACCGTATAAAGCTGTGCAGCTTTCCTTTTGAACTGCTGCAAGGGCGAGCAATGGATCGAATTCTTCGAGCATTACAAGTGTGCCCCTGTGTGTCACAATTGCCATAACTCCAAGTACGATTCCAAAGCAATGGAACAGAGGTACAGGCAGGCATAGCCTATCTTCTTCAGTAAATTTCTGACACTCCCCTATGTAGAATCCATTGTTCAGAATGTTGCGGTGGGGAAACAGCACACCCTTTGGAAATCCTGTTGTGCCTGAGGTGTACTGCATGTTGATGACCTCATGATTGTCGAGGCTATTTTTTACACTTAAAAACTCATCATCATCTGTGTGCTTACCTAGAAGCATGAGTTCGTTGGTGTTGTACATTCCCCTGTGTTTTTCCTGACCCACGTAGATGACCTGTTTAAGATGAGGGAATTTTTCACTGCTAAGTTCTCCTCTCTCCTGGGTTTTAAGTTCAGGCAAGAGATCGTAGAGTATTTTCAAGTAGTCCACATCCCTGAATCCATCAATTATTGCAAGGGCCTTCATATCTGACTGTTTGAGTACGTATTCTAATTCATGTGATTTGTAGGCAGTGTTCATTGTCACAAGAACCACACCTATTTTTGCTGTTGCAAACATGAATGTCAACCAATCCGGCACATTTTTAGCCCATATGCCCACATGATCGCCCTTTTTCACACCCACTGATAAAAGGCCCTTTGCAAGCATATTTACACGTTCATCAAACTGTTTATATGTAAACCTAAGATCTCTGTCGGGATACACTAAGAAATCCCGGGTTGGATCCTTTTCTACCTGTTTTTCAAAGAAGTCTCCGATGGTTTCTTCACTAAAGAGCATGAAAATTCCCCCATACTTAAACTAATTGGTGTTTATCATCTATTTTTTATTAAATCATTTAATTGTTATTTTTCTTCCTGACTCTGTGTTCCGTGGGGTAGTAAATGTTCTTCCAACTGTGATCTAATTGATTCTGGTATGGGCATGGATTGTTTCTCAATAAAATTGAAGTGCACAACAACGGCCTTTCCCCTAACATTTAACTTGCCCCTTTGCCATGCTTCATGTCCCAATGTGAATGAACTGTTACCTATTTTTTCAACGAATGTTCGTATCTCTATGTCTTCTCCATAGTACATTTCACCCACAAAGTCAAATTCTGTTCTGACCATTATGAGTTTCCAGTTCTCATAACTTAAATCAAGATCAGGTGTGAACATTCTGAACACTGGATTTCTAGCTTCTTCAAACCATATTGCCAGAACTGTGTTGTTTACATGTCGAAGTCCGTCTATGTCTCCAAATCTTGGAGTTACTACTGTTTTAAACATTTAATTCCTCTTATATTGTTAGTTCGCTGTTTTGTTTATTGTTTCAATTAAAAAAATTTGTGATACCGAAATCTACTAAATATTACTTTAGATCGGTGTGTAGACAATTGCCAGTATCTTGGCTTCTCCCCCATATGCGTGGAGATCATGGGGCACAACAGAATCATAATAAATACTGTCTCCCTTGGAAACCAGATATTTTTCCTTGCCGTAGAGTACTTCAATCTCTCCATTCATCACGTAAATAAATTCTTCACCTTCATGGGAGGAGAGTTGATAGTCTTCGTTTTCAGGTGGATGCACATCTATTATGAATGGTTCCATGTGCCTGTCTGTTTTTCCAGATGCTAAAGAATAAAATTCAAGAGTGCTCTCTTTAAGATCTGTATTTTTTCCAGAAAATCTCATGACATTTTCTGATTTGCCTGATTTAACTACAACAGGTCCGGATTGTGGTGCATCATCCAGAAACGTTCCCAGTCTCACATTTAGTGCTCTGGCTATTTTTAACAATGGAGATAATGAAGGCATTACAGTGTTATTTTCCAGTTTTTCAACCATTTCTACACTGAGATCAGAATTTTCTGCTAGTTCTTCAATTGAAATTTCTTTACTCTCTCTTAATTGACGTATTTTTTCCCCTACACGATTTTCTGACATTAAATCACCTTTTATTATCCACCTTAAATCTAATTTATCAAATCATTTCCATATCACTTCTGTGTTTTAAAATAAATTAGAGAAATATTTAATATTAACAAACCTAATTTGGGCCTGGAATTCCAGTACCAAATGAAAACAAGACCATTAATGAAATATTTCTATAACATTCCCTCTAACCAGAGTTTGTTTGAGTGTTGTTAGTTGTATTGTTTGTTGGTACAACAGGAGTTGTGTTAGTTATATTTACAACCACACGTTTGTTCACATATACCGGAGTGAATGAAGTATCTCCTATGGCTGATACTTGTTGTTGCCCATTTAAACTCAAATTTGAAGGAACTACTGAATCTATCAAGTTCGAACCCAAACCAACCACATTGGCTGTTGAAGCTACTCCAAATGCCAATAAAGCTATCATCAGCACTATAAATACGGTTCCAGATTTTTTTGGATTCATTTTTTTATCTACCTTGATGGATTTTTATTTGTGCTTTGTTAACTCAAATTAAGTTATCAAAGCATGATTCTAATTTTGTGTGGGCTTACTTAAAACATTTTCATGTTTAAGCAAGAGTACCTATCATTACTTGTTGAATTGTTCAGTTTATTCAACTGTAACGCATTTAGCTAAATTCTTTGGTTTATCAGGATCAATACCCCTTTCAACACTTATATAGTAAGATAAAAGTTGAAGAGGTACAACATAGGGTATTGGAGATACCATTTCAGTTATATCTGTTTTAAACCCTATGAAATCATGAGCCTCTGATTTGAGTACGGCATCCTCTGATGATCCAACAGCAATCACACTGGCTCCTCTTGCCTTAACCTCTTCAATGTTTCCCAAGGTTTTATCATGACTCTGTCCCGGAGGTACGACTGCAAGAACAGGCACATCATCATCTATGAGTGCCAATGGCCCATGTTTAAGTTCACCTGCAGCATATCCCTCACCATGAATGTAGGTAATTTCCTTGAGTTTCAATGAACCTTCCAGTGCAGTTGGATATGAAAATCCCCTTCCAATGAAGAAGAAATCTGTGGCATCCTTGTACTTCTTGGCTATTTCAATTATAAGCTCCTCATCTTCTATTGTTGATTTCATATGATCTGGAACCTTTTTAATCTCATCCAAAAGTTTCTTATCGTCACTTAAGGCAATTACAAGGAGATATATGCATACTAGCTGGCTCACATAGGTCTTTGTTGCAGCTACACCTATTTCAGGTCCGGCCCTCGAATAGATCACATGATCAGCTTCTCTGGTTGCTGTGCTTCCTAAAACATTAACAATTACAAGTGTTTCAGATTTTTTATTGGCCACTTTTAGGGCTCTGAGTGTGTCTGCAGTTTCTCCAGATTGACTTATGAATATTACCAGTGTCTCTGCATCCAGGGAAGGTTCTGAGAATATGAATTCCGATGAAAGCACTACATCTGTTGGTATTCCAAGGAGTGTTTCAAACAGGTATTTTCCAACCAGTGAGGCATGGTATGAAGTTCCACATGCCACAAAACAAACACGTTTAAAGTCAGAAAACTTTTGAACCACCTTTTCTATTTCTGAATATTCCATGAGAGTATTTTTTACTACCTCTGGTTGTTCATGAATTTCCTTCAGCATGAAGTGTTTGTATCCGCCCTTCTTAGCCATGTCTGAGGTCCATTCTATGGTGTTAATTTCCTTTTCAAGGACTTTTCCCTCTTCATCCTTGACAATGATGCCCTCACTCGTTAATATAACCATTTCATGGTCATTTAGATAAATTATCTGGTTAGTGTGGTCCAAGACAGCAGGAACATCTGATGCTATGAAGGATTCTTTTTCACCAACCCCTACAATTAAAGGGCTCTCATTTCTGACCCCAATTATTTTATCTGGTTCATCAGCACTTATGGCTGCAATTGCATAGGAACCCTTGATATCCTTGGTGGCCATTCTCGTTGCCACTTCCAGACCATTACCCATGTCCATATATTTCTCTATGAGGTGCGGAATAACTTCAGTATCAGTGTCAGAAACAAATATGTGCCCTTCATCTATGAGTTTATCCTTAATTTCCCTGTAGTTTTCAATGATCCCGTTATGTACCACTGCAATTCTTTTCTGACAGTCCGTATGTGGATGGGCATTTTTACCAGTTGGAAGCCCGTGTGTTGCCCATCTAACATGGGCTATTCCCATATTTCCAGGAATATCTGTTAAAACAATTTTTTCTTGAACTTCATCGATCTTTCCTTCGCCCTTTTTGATGTATAGATCTTCAGAAAGCGTTGCTATTCCAACAGAGTCATATCCCCTATATTCTAACCTTCGTACACATTCTAAAAGTACAGTACTAGCTTCATCTTTAATTATACATGCTACAATTCCACACATGATTTCACCAAGGGATTTTTTTATGATTTTGAAACGATAATTTTAAACAATTCAATCAATGCACGCTGTTTTATTTTTTTAAGACCCATAGAATAAAGTTTGAATCTCAATTTTTATTAACAATAACTACTATGAACCTTCAACATCTATATAAAATTTTCATCAAAATATCTTGAGTTATAATAATTGTTGTATAATTATTATTCACAAATAATATAAAAAACTGTGCAATTTAATATCAAAGTTTGATTAACTGATCCCAATTCCAAGTTCATTCAACTTTGAAACTGTTAAAAATACTTCTCATTTCAAATATCAACCCTGAGATGGCCCCACTAAAATGTCCATAGTTACCTCGTTTAAATTATCGCAACCAGTGAGGAGCATTGCGTTTCTGAGATCATTCTTCACGTACCGGTAGTATAGTTTGACTGGAACCTCACCACCAGCCAGCGACATTCTAGCGAGTGGCCTTCCAATTAAGGCAACATCAGCCCCCAGGGCTAAAATTTTAAGCACATCATAGCCAGTTCGTACAGCTCCATCTGCAAGTACAGGGATCTTTCCATCAATTTCTTTTGAAATTTCTGGAAGTACACTGGCAATTCCCTCTGCACCGTCAAGAACCCTTCCACCGTGATTTGAAACGTAACAGGCAGCTGCACCTACATCCAACACTGTTGCAGCATCTTCTCTGCACATTATTCCCTTGAATATGATTGGGAGTTCTGTGGAGTCAACCAGTTCTACCAGATCCTTCTCTCCCTTACGGTAAACTGGTTTGTTTGCAGTTTTCCAGAATGTAGACCCTGCGCCTTCCAGATCCACTCCAGCTGCCAGGACATTCAGTTCCTCTGCCAGCCTAATTAACTCAAGAAGTCTCTCCTGTGACTGGGGTTTGAAGATGGGTATGCCCCAACCATGGTTTTCACCCACAGTTTTCACCCCAAGATCATCTGGAACATCGTTGGTGTTTCCAACCAATCCCACTGTGCCTGATGACATGGCCCCCTGTAAAAGACCCCTGTAAAATGTTTCTTCAGGAATTGAATTGTTCATGCTGTTTCTCACACCAGAAATGCTGGAACCCATCACCGGAAGTGCGATCTGTTTGTTGAATATAGTTAAAGACATTTCAGGTTCCTTATGGTCCTTTATAACCCTCATTTTAAGTTTATACTGCTGTAAAGAGTTATAATTTTCTTCAAAGGTTTTTCCCTGTCCAGCACCTCCAAATCCAATGGATCTTCCAAACTTCTGGCCTGAACACATCCTTTCTGGTTTACCATTGCATACCTCGTACTCTCCACAGATTCCATGCAGCATGTTTCTGGCTATGGAACGGTAGTAGTTGATATCCTTAGCCTGATGCTGGGTTTCTGTGTAGGATTTAGCCCTTATGTCAAAAATTTCATTGCTCACAGGTTTCAGGTAATCCTTGGGCATTCCACACACAGGGCAGAGCCATGAATCCGGTATTTCTTTTAAGCTAGTATCCGGGTCTAACTTAGTTTCAGGATCTCCCTTTTCTTCGTCGTAGACATATGTATTGCAGTATGAACAAATATATTTCATTTTATCAGTTTTCTCCATAAACTAGTCATTTGTAGGGATTTTTAGATATTGTATCTAGATCAAAGAATTTATCAGCCTCTTCCTTCGTCATTAGCCCCTTCAAAACCACCAAATCCTTTATAGATTGGTCTGTTTCTAAAGCTTCCTTTGATATTTTAGCTGCTTCAGAGTACCCCAACTTGGGAGATAAAAGAGTTGCAATGCTCGGATTTTTACCAGCTTTATCTTCTATGCTGTTTTTATTTGCCCTAATACCTTCGATACACTTCTTTTGGAACACTGGAAGGTAGTTGTTGAGCATCATCAATGATTCCAGTATATTTGAAGTAATGACTGGTGTCATTACATTGAGTTCGAATTGGCCTGCCTGGCCTGCCAACGATACTGTGCTATTGTTTCCCATTATCTGGAAGCAGATCATGTTCATACATTCTGCCATAACAGGATTAACCTTTCCAGGCATGATGGATGATCCTGGTTGCACAGGGGGTAGCACTATTTCATTTAACCCCGAAGTAGGTCCACTTCCCATGAGCCTGAGATCGTTTGCTATTCTTGAGAGTTCAACTGCAAGTTCTCCAAGGGATCCTGAAAAAGCCACCAGTATTGACCTGCTCTGGAGGGCTTCCATCCCATTTTTTGCAGGCAACCATGGCAGTGCTGTGATTTCTGAAAGTTTTTTTATCACAGTTTCCCTGTAGAGTGGTGGTGTGTTTACACCGTTACCTGTTGCTGTGCCTCCAATGGGAATTTCCAGGAGTTGGTTCCTGCTGTCATTTATTCTGTCCCTGGCTCGTTGGATTGCCATACTGTAAGCTATGAATTCATCACCTAAGGTGATGGGCATGGCGTCCATCAGGTGTGTTCTTCCTGATTTGGGTACAGAAACCATGGTTTTTCCCAGCTCTTCCATGGATCTCGAAAGGTTGGTGAGTGTTTTTAGAAGTTTGTCTGCTTCAATCACTACTGCCACGTGTGACGCAGTTGGAAAAGTATCGTTGCTTGATTGCGATCTATTAACATGGTCGTTTGGATTTAGATATGTGTATTCGCCCTTGCTGTGGCCTAATATTTCCAGTGCCCTGTTGGCGATAACCTCGTTTACATTCATGTTAAAGGATGTGCCTGCACCAGCCTGTATTAGATCCACCATGAACATATCCAGCAGTTTGCCATCTAAAATTTCTTCAGCAGCCTGAATAATTGCATGACCCCTCTCATGATCCAAGTTATCCAGCTCCATATTCGCCTCTGCTGAAGCAATTTTAAGCATTGAATATGCCTTTATTAACTCATTACTTTCCCTTCTTCCAGTTACCGGGAAATTTTCAATTGCCCTCTGTGTCTGTATACCGTAGTAGACAGAGTCAGGGAGGGTTTTTTTACCGAGAAAATCTTCTTCTTCACGCATACTATTCCCCTTATTACCTGTTTTTGATGATGTTCAACTTTTCTCTTGCCTTGGCAATTGCAATTAATGGTGGAACTTCCTTTGGACAAACCCTCTTGCAGTTACCATGAAATTCACAGTCCCACCATCCACTTGGTTTGTCTGCTAAAAAAAGTCTGGATTCATTATCCCCTTCTCTGGGGTCTATGAAGAATCTGTATAGTTTTGCAAGTGCTGCAGGACCAAGGTAGTCTGGTTTGGCACCATCCACAGGACATGCTCCAAAACAAGAGGCGCACAGTATGCAGTTGGTATAGAGTTCCAGTTCCCTGACCGCTTCTGGATCCATCAAACGTTCCAAAGTAGGGTCGGGATCTGATGGTTTGAAAACAGGTTCAACCAGTTTGTAGTAGTCAAAAAATTTGTCCATATCCACAATCAAATCCTTTTTAACTGGTAAATGGGGAAGTGGTTCTATTAAGATTTCCTTCTCAGGATCCCATTTTACAGTTTCTTCTAGGGCTTTGTATGGTGACATGGGTATCTTGAGTTCTCCATGTATGAGTGGTTCAAGCTGTGTTCTACATGCCAGTCTCGGTATCTTGTTTATGAGCATTGCACAGGTTCCGCATACAGCACCCCTGCATGAGTAATGGAATGCTATTGAATCATCGAAGTTCTGCTGTAGATGGAATAGAGCACCCAGCACAGTCATTCCAGTCGGAGGTTCAAATTCGAAACTGTCGTAGCTTCGGTTTACCATTCCCTCTTTGAATCTG
>WASR01000341.1:9165-20216 GCA_009712615.1 Methanobacterium sp.
TCATTAGTAAAGACGCTCCTTGGGTTCAAATCTTCCCAGTTTAACAGGTTTGTAATTTATTACTGGTTTTCCATCTTTTAAACTTACAATGGTATGTTTTAAAAATTTTTCATCGTCCCTGTCAGGATAATCGTTTCTTTTGTGGGAACCTCTGCTTTCCCTCCTTTGGATTGCCCCAACAGCAACCACCTCCGCAATTTTAAGCATGGCCTCCAGCTCTAAGAATTGTATGAGTGCCTGGTTGTAGGATGGTTCCTTGTTCATGAAGCATGAGTTTGAAAATCTTACCTTCAACTCCTCTATTTCCGACAGTCCATCCTCCATGGTGTCATTGTCACGAAATATTCCGAATTTGTTCTGCATGGTCTGTGTCAAATCTGTTTTAATGGAAAAGAACTTTTCTCCCCCATTCCTCTGTAGTATGTTTTCAGTTTTGGTTTCCATGGATTGGACAGCGGCCATCACTGGTTCCATTTCAGGTTGTTCAACGTTCTGGATCTCTTCGATAATTCGGTCCGCAGTTAGCCTTCCAAACACCACTGTTTCCAGAAGAGAATTTCCTCCCAACCTGTTTGCACCGTGCACACTGATGCATGAACATTCTCCTGCTGCAAAAAGTCCCTTTAACATGGTGGATCCATTTTTATCCACGTCTATGCCGCCCATGGAGTAGTGTTGTCCGGGTTGTATTGGAACTGGTTTCTCTACGGGATCAACACCTGCAAAATCCATGGCTATCTGTCTTATTCCAGGCAGCCTTTCTTTTATACGGTCACTGCCCAGATGTGTCAGATCAAGGTGTACGTATCCCTGATCATAGGCCCTTCCCTCCAGAATTTCCTGTTCTATAGACCTTGCTACAACATCCCTCGGTGCCAAATCCAGAGAGTTGGGTGCGTAACGTTTCATGAAACGTTCCCCATTTTTGTTAACCAGTATACCTCCTTCTCCACGAGCCCCT
Organism: Methanobacterium sp.; assembly: GCA_009712615.1. GTDB lineage: Archaea > Methanobacteriota > Methanobacteria > Methanobacteriales > Methanobacteriaceae > Methanobacterium_B. The sequence continues at coordinate 10,127 of WASR01000341.1, forward strand.
TCACTCATGAGTATGTTGGTGCCGTAGAGGGTTGTTGGGTGAAACTGTACAAACTCCATATCTTTAAGAGGAACACCAGCATCCATTGCAAGTGCCTGACCATCTGCAGTGTTTATTATTGCATTTGTAGATCTGCTGAATATTCTTCCAAAGCCTCCAGTTGCCATTAAAGTTGCCTTTGAAGAAAATCCGTGAATATTACCTGTTTTGATATCGATGGCTGTTAATCCCCAACATCTTCCATTTTTGGTTACTAGGGAAGTCACAAAAAATTCTTCGTAAACAGGAATTTTTCTTGCAACAACCTGTTCAAAGAGGGTGTGAAGTGCATTGTGCCCTGTTCTATCTGCAGCATAACATGTTCTAGGAAATCCTGCCCCTCCAAATGGCCGCTGTGCAATTTTTCCATTTTCAAGTCTTGACCATACAGTTCCAAGGTGTTCAAGTTCGATAACAGATCTTGGGGCTTCCCTGCACATCAGTTCAACAGCATCTTGATCTGCCAGGTAATCAGACCCCTTGACAGTGTCGTAGGCATGCATTTCCCAGTTGTCTTCGGCACCATCTTCACCCTTCACATTTCCAAGCGATGCATTCATACCTCCCTGAGCAGCTACAGAATGGGATCTCAGTGGATTGACCTTTGAGATCACCACAACATCCAATCCTGCATCAGCAGCCTGCATAGCTGCCCTTAGACCTGTCAATCCGCCCCCAACCACAAGCACATCATGGAGGTGTACCCTGGATTCAAGTGTACCAATCTGGGCTTTATCCTGTTTCATGGATTTTGTTATAATGTTCATTCCTCCTCATTCCTAGGATCCTTACTGCCAAAATAATATCATTCAGTATTTAAATTTGAGAGCTGTAACAAATTTTTTTTCAATGCATAATTATCCAGCTTGGAAACAGAGTCATTTAACACGTTATTGGGTTTCCATTTACTACTAATCTGTTTTATACTTTGATTAATTAATAATTTGTGAAAGGGAACTGAAACTGTCTTGTAGCATGCATTGCTAAATTTCAAATTATAGTGTTCAAAATAAATACCCAAAACAAGAGTGTATAAACAGAGAAACCAAACTCATATCAAAACTGGAAGTGTGTGCATATCTAACTTGAATCTTTCAATCATTTAATCAATCCTTTAATTAATGATTAAGGCCCTTATATTCATGATAGCCCTTTGTTTCATTCGAAGTTTTTATATAAACCAACTAACTAAATCTTAATTGATGTGGATGATAAACTATGGTTAAATTAATTTTGATCTGTACAAAAATTAATCCCGACATAAATTTGTAAAAATTTTTTATTTAAAATTTAACTTTCATATTATAAAGTGGATTAAAAAAATATTATGGAGCTTAACATGAATCCAAAAATGGGAAATCTCATATATGCTGGTAAAGCAAAAACAGTCTACGAAACCGATGACCCTGAACAAGTCATAGTAAAATTTAGAGACGATATAACTGCTGGAGATGGAGTTAAAACCGAAAGTTTGGTTCGTAAGGGTTACTACAACTCTGTTATATCTGCTAAGTTCTTTGAAGTTCTTGAAGATGCTGGAATTAAAACCCAGTACATAGAACTAATAAAACCTGGTTACATGCTTTGTAAGAAGCTTAACATGATCCCCCTAGAGGTGATAACCAGAAACATCGCAGCAGGAAGCCTGCTTAAGAAGTTTCCATTCACTGAAAAACAGGACTTAGAACCTCCAATTATTCAGATGGACTACAAAAATGACGAATATCATGATCCAATGTTGAATGATTCCATAAGCATAGCCCTCGGCCTTGCAACTAAGGAAGAACTGGACAGTATCCGAAGTATAACCCTGGAGATAAACACTGTTTTGAAGGAATTTCTGCTCTCTAAATCCATCCTCTTCCCGGACTTCAAGATAGAGTACGGGTTTGACACAGATGAAAACATAGTTTTAGGAGATGAAATCAGCCCAGATACATGCAGATTCTGGGATGCTGAAACCAGCGAAGTTCTCGATAAAGATCTGTTTAGAAAGGGAGAAGAAGGAGTTATGGATGCTTACATGAAAGTAGCTTCCCTATTACTAGATGAAGAAGATATTGCTAAATGGAACGTCGAGTTTTAGATGTTTTGTACCTTCTCTGTAAATTAAATATTAGAAGTTGTTATGATTGTCCAAAAAAAATCTTGGTGATGTTATGAAATATGATGCGGAAGTTAGAATAAGTCTTAAAAAAGGTATGTTAAATCCTGAAGCTGCCACTATACAGAGGGCACTTGCATTACTGGAATATCAGGTTGAAAATACTTCAACAGTTGATCTGATCAGGTTTCAAATGGAAGGAAACAGCGAGGATGCTGTGAGGGATGAAGTGGATGAAATGTGCCAGAGGCTGCTCTGTAATCCAGTTATCCATGATTATACCATAGAAATATCACCTAAAGAGGAATGAACCATGAAGGTAGGGATAATAAGGTTTCCGGGATCCAACTGTGACAGGGACGTGTTTCATGTTCTGGAACTAGTTGGTGCCAAACCAGATTATGTATGGTGGAACACAAGAGATCTTTCTGATTATGAGGCCATAGTAATTCCAGGAGGCTTTTCATACGGTGATTATTTAAGAGCAGGGGCAATAGCTGCAATCACCCCAATCATAGATGGGATTAAGGATTGTGTTAGTGAAGGAAAACCTGTTCTCGGAATATGTAACGGTGCGCAGATACTTGCAGAGGTTGGTCTGGTTCCAGGTGTTTTCACTGAAAATGAGAATGCCAAATTTATATGCGAATGGACAGATCTCAAGGTGGAAAGTGTAAAAACACCATTTACAAGGCTTTACAAGAAAAATGAGATCATTAAAATGCCAATAGCTCATGCTGAAGGCCGATACTACACAGAAAATATCCAGGAACTCAGGGACAACGATCAGATCGTTTTATCATTCGAATCTGAAAATCCAAATGGTTCAATGGAAGCCATTACAGGAGTTTGTGACGAAGAAGGACTGGTATGTGCAGTGATGCCACATCCAGAAAGGGCTTCAGAATCTATTCTAGGATCTGACGATGGTCGTAAATTTTTCGAAGGCATAATGAAGTTCAGATAAAAGATAAGAACCAAAAACTCTTTTCTTAGAATTTTGAAATGTAACAGAATCCATGCTGTTTAACCTGCGAATTTGAATTTGCTTTTGTAAACAGGCATGAAAAAAATAGGTGAGAAATATGGTAGTACACTTGGTGGGAGCCGGACCAGGAGACCCGGACCTTATAACTCTTAAAGCTGTTAAAGCACTTGAAAAGGCAGATGTGGTTGTATACGACAGACTTGCAAACGAAGAAATATTGAAGTATGCAGAGGGCGCTGAGCTGATTTACGTAGGTAAAAAGGCGGGTGAACATTACAAAAAACAGCCCGAAATAAATGAAATACTGATTGAACAGGGCCTTAAGCACGATGTTGTTGTCAGGCTTAAGGGAGGAGATCCATTTGTTTTTGGTAGGGGTGGTGAAGAAATGCTTGCTCTACTGGAAAAGGGAATTGATGTGGAATTTATTCCAGGTGTAACCTCCGCCATTGGTGTGCCCACTTCTTCAGGACTTCCGGTTACCCACAGAGGAGTTGCAACTTCATTAACTGTGGTTACTGGACATGAAGATCCTACCAAAGATAATAAACAGGTGAAATGGGACTTTAAAGCCGACACCATAGTTATTTTAATGGGTGTGGGTTTGCTTGAAGAAAATACCAAAGAAATTATGAAGTACAAGGACCCTGAAACACCTGTGTGTGTGATTGAAAAGGGGACATCCCCTGATCAGAGGATCATAACTGGAACACTGCAAAACATTACCGAAAACCACATTAACACTCCTGCACTGGTTGTTATCGGTCATGTTGTGGACATCTATAAAAATGCCCTGAAAATTAAAGGGGAAGATATGAATGAAGGGTAAGGAATTTGAAGGGAAGATAATTGGCATCACACGTCCTGAGGAAAGGGTTAAGGAGGCAGTTACCATTGTGGAGGAACATGGGGGTACTGCCCTTGTGGCGCCCACCCTAGAACTCAGAGTATCCAACACAGAGTCCCTGATCCAACTCTGCAAAATGGCAGGAGAACTTGACTGGCTTATATTCACATCCCCCACCGGAATCATATCAGTATTTAAACACTGCAGTGACCTTAAAAGCCGATTGAATCCAGAATGTAAGATAGCTGTTATAGGACCACGAACAGAAAATTATCTGGAAAAAAAGGGACTCAAAGCAGATATTGTTCCTGAAAGTTACACTGCAGAAGGTTTGCTTGAATGCTTCGAGGATCATGATTTGAAAAACAAAAAAATCGGCATTCCAAGAACTTTGGCTGCTAGGGACGCTCTTCCTACTGGTTTGAAGGCCATGGGTGCGGATGTTTTTGTTGCTGAAGCCTATAAATCACACCTGCCACAGGACAGGACGAGGGTTAACCAGCTGGTAGAAGCCATCCTAAACAGGAAAATTGATGCTTTAACCTTCACAAGTACGCTGACAGCAAAAAATCTGTTTGACATGCTGGATGAAACAAAAAAACAGGATGTTGTTGAGATTTTAAAGGGTGGAGATGTGGCTGTTGCTGCTATTGGTCCTGTGACTGCCATGCCCCTTCAAGAACTTGATATTGATGTGTTAATACCTGAAAAATACACTGTTAGTGCCATGCTTGAGATTTTGATGGGTAAAATATAACTGTGAATTGAATATAATATATAGATCGATTATTTTATTAAGTTACAACCTGGTGTTATAATTATGAGAGCAACAATTTGGCCCGTTTATATCGATTCAAAAAAAACCAAACACGAGGGAAGAAAGGTTTCCCTTGAACACGCCATCAGTACCCCTAAACTTCGAGAAATTTCCAGGGCCGCTAAAAAGCTGGGTTTAAATCCAGATGTGGAAAAGGATAAATCTTACTCCAGATCATGGTGGGAGAATTCAGGAAGGGTTACAGTGGATAGGACAATGCCCAAAAGGGAGATCCTGATGAAGGTAAGTAACATCATCAGGGGTTACAGAGAGAAGTAATCCTAGAATTTTATATAAGAATCTAACACATGAGTAAGGAGTTAAAATGCTGAAATCAAATCCAATGAATTTATCTTTTGAAAAGGCCCATGATTTGATAAAGGAATCTGAGGATATTAAAATATATACACACATCGATTGTGATGGTGTTACAGCAGGTGCTGTGCTGTCTTCAATGCTGGATAAGCTTGGAAAGGATCATGAAGTGGAATTCATAAGTTTGGATCAGATGGATGATCTTGTTGCAGAAAATGAACTAACCATCTTTTCTGACCTGGGATCTGGACAGGAAATGGACAAACTCTGCACATCCAATTCCAAGACATTAATTTTGGATCATCACCCACCCATAAGAAAGCTTGACAACTATTTAAATGGCCAGTTAATAGAACTCAACCCCCACCATCATAACATAGATGGATCCTACGAAGTTTCAGGTGGAGGCATGACCTACCTTTTGGCTAGAACTTTTGGATACACTGATCTAAGTTGGATGGGAGTTTTAAGTGCTGTTGGAGACATGCAAAACAGTTTTTCAGGTAAGCTCATAGGATTAAACAGCAGCATACTCAATGAAAGTATTCAACAAAATTTGATAGAATCTCAAAACGACCTTGCAATCTACGGCAGACAAACCAGACCCATATACATTGCACTGTCCTACTTTGGAGATGTTAATTTACCAATCACCAACAACAAAACAGAATGTCAGTTGTTGTTAAACAAACTCGATATACCCATGAAAAATGGTCGTAAATACAGGTCACTGTGTGATCTGAGTGTTGATGAGAAGGGAAGGTTGTTCTCTGAACTGGTGAGAATGCTGAGTTTGGAGGTGCCTTCACGATACGTTAAGTATGTTCCTAAATTAATTTCTGGAGATTCTTATGAATTTTTAATGGAAGAGAAGTATTCACCACTCCGGGATGCCAGTGAATTTTCAACGGCTGTCAATGCATGTGGCAGACACAAACACCACAAAGTTGCAATGAATGTGCTTAAAGGTGACAGGGGTGCGAGTCTCGATGAAATGGAACATTTAGCACTTGAACACAGACGTTACCTTGCACAAAAAATGGAGTGGATAAGGGGTGATGAACGAATCATTCCAATGAACAACCTCCAGTACTTTGAAGGCAGTGAAATAAAGAGTGAAGTTATAGGAACCATAGCTGGAATGATCCTTAGTTATGGTGATTGGAAAAAGCCAATAGTTGGTTTTACACCTATTGGGGATGAAAAGGAAGGTATTAAAGTTTCCCTTAGATGTTCCAGGCTTTTGGCGTACGATGGAATTCACTTCGGGAACTTAATACGCAAAGTTGCAAAGAAGGTCGGTGGAAACGGAGGAGGTCACTCTGTTGCCTGTGGTGCTTACATACCCGAGGGAAGTACAGCTAAATTTTTAAAAATTTTCGATGAAAGTTTGAAGGGTGTTGTTTAGGGGAAAGTGAAAATGAAGGTCTTCAAGAAAAAGGGTGAACTAACAAAATTCCAGATACTTGCCGAGATAGCCAAGGAACAGCCACATTTAAGACAGAAGGATATTGCAAATGAACTTGGAATAACTATCCAGGCTGTTTCAGAAAATATTAAAAGTCTGGTGGATGAGGGATATGTTGAAACTGGAATGGGAAATGCCAAGTACAACATCACCAAGAGGGGTATTGAAAAGGTTAAAACTGATGCTCTGAACCTTCGAAAGTATGCCGACAACGTTCTGGAAATAATGAACACCTACAAATCAGTGTGGCCAGCCATTGCAAGGGAAGATATGGTTAAAGGTGAAACTGTTTGGCTTGAAATGGAAAATGGAACTCTTTATGCCGGTAAAAAGAAAAAATCTGCCTACGCCGAGGTTTTAAAAGATGCGGTTGCAGGTGATGATGTTGCCCTAATAAAACTTGGCGGTACAATTCAGCTTAAACCCGGAAAGGTAACCATCATACAGGTTCCCACCATAAATGAGGGCGGATCAAATGCATGCAGCATTGAGAAGATCAAGAAGATTTACAGCAGAAATTTTGATAAAATTGGAATCATGGGAACTGTTTCAAGGGTTGTCATAAACAAAGCAGGGATTGAAAGTGATTTTGAATTTGCCACTCCAAATGCAACTGTAGCAGCATCGAAAAGGGGTTTAAACGTCCTGGTATTTGCAGTTGGAAAAATGAGTAAAAGCCTCATCAAAAGACTGGATGAAGAGGGATTGAAGTACACACTGGAAGATGTTTCAGAAAAAATTTAACTCTGAATCCTATTCAATTTCTTAAGAAAACTGATTTTACTTTTTTTTGTACCAACGAAAATATTTGAATTATAATTAATTATCCAGCATGTTACTCTATTTTTCAGCGTTTTCTTTGTTTAGAGATATCTGCAGCCCTGTTCATCTATTCTTGTTATGATAACATCATCTAGAGAAGTTTCAGGAGTTTTGGATATGGCAAAGGCTGTGTTTCCCAACATTGCCATTGATGCTCCCATTGTTTCTTCTTCAAGAATATCTATGATTTCTGATATTTCTGGACTCATGAGTTTGGTGTTCATTGCAAATTTCTTGGAAAGTTTCAGGAAAGTTTCTGGAACTGGATCCAGGAGCAGCTGATTTAACATGGCTCCACCTGTTTGATTGATCCTTTCCTTGTGTTCAGGATCTCCAATTATTTCTGATGTTTCAATGGGACCCAGACTCTTACATATTATGTAAAGATCCCTATTGTTAGGCAGGAGTTTGTCCAGCACGCCCACACCAGGAGCTCCTTCCCTGATCCTCAGTGTTATGCCGCCATTAACTTCTGCCACCACATCGCCCAAACCACTTTGCATCTCAATTTCTGCAAGGTGGGCTATGCTCGTGGCTTGGTTGTAGGTTATGTTGAGTTTGAGTAGCTTGGTTATTCCGAGTGCAGTTCCAATTGCACATGCTGCTGAAATTCCAAAGCCTGCACCTATGGGTACATCTACATCATGATCTATTTTTAGATGGGTTCCATGGAGTAGGTTGTTGATCTTGAATTTAGCCTCCATTATTTGGAGGGTTTTATATGTTATTGTGGTGTTTTTTTGATCCTTCTCCCCATTTATTGTCACTTCTATGTTTGGTCTATTGGGACTATCTTTTTCAGTTAGTTTAAGATCGGTTACAACACCCTTGTCAAGGGCAATACCTGCACCTCGAGATCCTTTTTTCAATGGTTCTTTGTTGTCTTTAATCTCAAAAAATCCCGTAATGTGGGATGGTGCGAAAACAGAACATTTCATTTTTTATCACTAAATATATTATGGTGGATCATACATAAAAATAAACTACTAAAAAGGGAACGGAGGATTCCATATTAAAAAAAGAATAGATCTCCATACACACAGCATATTCAGTGATGGTGAACTCTTGCCATCAGAGATTGCAAGACGCGCTTTGGTGTTAAACCACAGTGCAGTGGCAATCACAGACCATGTTGATGCATCTAATATAGATTGTGTAGGAAATGTAATTAAAGCAGTTACTGACATCAGAGACAACTGGGACATAGAAATTATCCCTGGTGCTGAAATAACTCATGCCCCTGCGGAAATAATAGACAAACTTGCCCACGAAGCACGCAAAAATGGTGCTGAAATTGTTGTTGTTCATGGTGAAACCATTGTAGAACCCGTGATTGAAGGAACCAACTGGAGTGCTGTGAACTGTCCAGAAGTTGATATACTGGCACATCCCGGGCTTATAACAGTTGAAGAGGTGGAAGTGGCCAAAGAAAATGGTATTGCACTTGAAATTAGCTCAAGACGGGGTCATTGTCTTGGCAATGGACATGTAGCCAAACTTGCAACCGAGGTTGGTGCTGATTTGGTGGTGGATACCGATACCCACATGCCTGGAGATCTCATCTCTTATGAAATGGCACACAAGGTAGCTTTAGGAGCAGGGTTAAAGAATAAAGAAATAAAAAAGGCACTTGAAGATAATCCAAAGAGAATACTCAGAAATAAAGGTTTAATCTAAGAAAATTGTATTGGGGTGTTAATTTTTGAACAATAAAAATACGTTGATGGGAATTTGTTACATAATTGTCGCACTTTTGATAGTTGTTGTTAAATATGCCATACCACAGTTCTTTGATATTTTGATCTGGTTAATTGCAATTGGTCTGGCTGCAACTGGAGTGTACTTCATAATGAAAAGGGGATAAAAAATAATAGTTTCGTGTTTATTTTAATTTCCAGGGAGAACCTTGTACTCAACTATGAGGTCTTCTCCCAGGCTGTAACTTTTTTTAAATTCGAGTTTTACAGAGTCTTTCATCTCATCAAATCCATCACCATCTGCCAGTGTCTTGGCATATTTTCCACCTGCAATCATTGGAGCAATACAAACTCTTACTTCGTCTACCAATCCTTCACTGAGCATTGAATAGTTCAGAGTTGATCCTCCCTCAAGCATCAGGGTCTTAATTCCCATTTCATAGAGGTGTTTCATTAGTTTTTTAAGATCTACTCGTTTCTCTCCACACACAACCACATCACCGAGTTTTTTCAGTTGGTTAACCTTCTCGGGATCTGCTGCTTCAGTCACAGCCAGCAATGTTTTGGCATCTTGATTGAGTATCCTAAAATTTAGTGGTGTTTTTGCACTGCTATCCACAACTATCCTCAAGGGATTGTCTTGTTTGGATGATGGAATTTTGTGTACTGTGAGCCTTGGATCGTCGGCTAAAACCGTGTTTATTCCAACCATGATGGCATCCACTTCCATTCGTAGTTCATGAACCCTAACCAGATCTTCATGGCCCGAAATTTCAGAGCTTCCAGTTTTGGTTGCAATTTTCCCATCCAATGTCATTGCTGAGTTCAATATTGTGTATGGTTTTTCATTGGTTTTAGGTGACATTTCAGTTTACTCTCCAAGTAGAAATATTTCAATTCATTTGTTCTAGTAATTTTAATGGAACTGATCCAATAGTATTTTTTTTCTACTAAAAATTTATTCCTAAGATTGAACTGGTTAATGGATTAGAA
>WASR01000251.1:0-5257 GCA_009712615.1 Methanobacterium sp.
GGCTACACCATCGATTGACACTTGCTTACACAGTGCCCATAAGAATTGCCATGATGATTGAAGATGGTGTTGTGGACTACGTAGATGCAGCAGATGTATCCACATCTAAAATCAAGAAATATGCATCGGGTTTTGCAAGTAAAGGAATTTTCAGTGGAATACCTCGAAGTTTGCCCAACAGAAACGTGATCAGATGGTTCGCTGTAAACGAGTTTCTAAAGAAGAAGTATGGAAAAAATCTGAAATTTCACATCATTCCGGAACACAAGATCAAGGGTGACAAAATTTCTGGAAGGATGATACGAAGAGAAATTCTCGAGAACAATATGAAAATTCCCGAGGAAGTGCAGGAGTTACTACCAGATTCTACAGTAAGAATCCTCGAAAAAGAAATTAAAAAGGGAACCATCCCTGGAAAACGGAACATACGCGATTTAACCAAACGTTTAAACACATATTCCAGGGCAAATTTGAATAATATGGCACACATGAATGCTGATGCTGTGAATTCAATTGTTGCTGGACGAAGTTATAGAAATGAAGATCAGATATGGGCATCATTCAGGATGGCAGGTTACGGTCCAGTACTTACAAGGTTAGCTGCGAGTGCAGTTGAAATGAACGTAACAAGGCAAGAAGTTTATGATCTAATCAAAAACTATGAAGATAAAGGCATCATCCCTCCAGATATGACTGTTGATCAAGTTATACAAAGAGCATGGTACGTGTCATCAATGTCTAGTAAAGGACATTCAGCTTCTGAGGCCCATAAAAAATTTAGGAGCGGAGTAAAATCTTCACAGAAACGTGTGAAATATTTTGATGCTGGAATGCACCTCAGAAGTTTTGAAACAGAATCTCTTAAAGATGACATGGATGCCCTTTTCTATGTGGATAAAAATGAAAGGCTCTGTTGTGAAATTAGAGCCGAAGATCGTAAAATAAAAAGTCCTTTACGACTTCCTGCCCACCATGTAACCTACCTCAGACTTTTGATTGATTCCCACTTCATACCTATAACCGGAAAATTGGTAAAGAAACCTGAAGGGTGGAGAGTTAGAATATCTGTTGGGGATTAAAACTCAACATTTTTTTTAAAATCGTATTCACAGGGTTAAATATAAAAAAATAGGAATTGCCTATTAATTTTTTAAATTAATTAATGGCTTCTTCAGGAGATTTATCATTTTTATAACTTTTTATCAGACCCCTGATGTATCTTAAAGCCCATAGATAACCAATTAAACATCCTATGGCTCCTCCCAATATAATTCCCCACCATATTCCATACACTCCAAATTTCAGTACTATACCTAGTAAGTATGAGAATATCAGTATGAATATCAGTTCTCTTAGAGCTGTGAGTATAAGGGAGGTTAAGCCCTTACCCATTCCCTGGAATACTGAACTTGCTGAGATACCCATAGGTACAGTTATTAAAAACAGGCACATCACTTGTAGAAATGCTGCGATTGAAGGCGCTAAAAAAGAACTTTGGGCAGAGTATGAGAATATGGTCGCAATACTCGATGCAAATATAAAAATTCCCACTGAAAGTACTGTTGCGATTGCTACAGCGAGTTTTACAGAGTAGTTTAATGCTGTTAATACGTTATTATATCTTCTTGCACCATAAGCTGCACCTGCCACCGTGATTGCAGCAGTACCTATTCCTATTGGAGGAATCATCGCTATCATCACAACTCTCCATCCTGCTGTGTAAACAGCCACTGCTTCTGTTCCACCTGCAAAGACCAGCATCATGTTGACAAAAATTCCTAGGAGGGACATAACAAAAAATTCAGCACTTGCAGGTATTCCTACAGATAGAATATTTTTTACAACATTCCAACTAGCTTTGAAATCTTTTTTAGATAATGATACATAGGTATCCTTTTTCAGAAGAAGCCAGTACAGAATAATGGCTGCAGATATGGCTGATGATATCACCGTTGCCCAAGCTGCTCCTGCCACTCCAAATCCAAAGTAGTAGATGAATATAGGATCCAGTACAATGTTCAAGGTTGCTGTGGCCATCATGGCGTACATGGGCCGTTTCACATCCCCTTCTGCCCTGAGTATTCCAGATGCAACATTTGCAACTATCATAAATATCAACCCGCCAAAGACTATTTCCCCATACTGCATAGCCAGATCAAAGGCCGGCCCCACCCCCATTATCCTAAGAATGCCTGGTAGGATCATTAGGAGAACTAAGGTGAGGAGTAAGGATATTGTAAAGGCTAGAATGAGTGAATGTATTGCTGCATTGTCTGATCCTCTCTTGTTATCAGCACCAATACATCTTGAAATCAATGAATTAGCACCGGCACCAAGACCATTGCCCAACCCAACAACCATCATAAAAAGTGGTGAAACAAAACCCAGTGCTGCCAGGGCATTTGGCCCTAACCCTGCAACCCATATACTATCGGCCAAGTTATAAGCCATCATTAGTACCATTGAAAGTATCATTGGAACAGATAGCGTCCTTATTGCCCTTTTAGGATCTCCTGTTATCATTTCTACCCTTTGATCTGCTCCAGATTTCGAAGCTTCCATGTTTGTATCACTCGTACTCATCTGATTAATTCTCCATTTTCTAACATATTTCAACTTAAATTCTAAATTGTTGTGTAAACTCCTGTGCATGATTTGTTGTTTTTAAATGAATTTGAAACCCAAAATGAAGAGAAAATTTCCGATCGTTCCAATCTTAACTTCGTGAATTTATTCACTTTAAAACTTTTTAATTAAATAATATGTGCAACTCTTATTCAAATATTAGTATTTAATAACAAAAAAATTCTATCAATCCTCTATCCATGAATAGAGTAATAGATTTTGATCAAAATTCATTTGAGGCCCTGAAATCAAGGAAGGATAATCCAGAAATTTTTTTTAAATCGGGATGAAGGAGTTCTTGTGGAAATATTTACAGTAACTCCCTTCAAATTGTCCTGAAAAACTTGCTAATTTAAATAATTCAGTCTCTAATTTCGACTTCAGGACATGACCAATCTTTACAAAAACTCATAACCATTATTCCACTGTCAGTACTGATGTATATTCTCCAACAATTGTTATCATATGGTTTAAACTCTATTTCAAGGACTTTTTTACCAACAAGTTCATTTAGGGCTTCATTACACTCTTGAGCATGTTCTTCAAACTTCATGGAAATCCTCCAAATTTATAAATTAATATTTACTTTGGTTTTTCAATGAATTAAATTTATATATGCATCCCAGTTCAATCGTATGAAATCACAATATTCATTCCCTGTTTAAAAGTTTAAACACATCAGTATAATTATTTGGCCGTTTAGATGGTTTTTCTATGGTTTCTGTAAGGTTCTTAAAAAATTTTGAGGTTGCCTGTGCCATGAGAGGGTTCTGGTATTTTGACAAAAATTCAACAACTTCATCCATCTCTTCGGCCCTGCGTTTTGCATGTACCGATGCTGAAACTATTCTTGAATTTGTAGATTCAACAAAATCTCCAGTTTCAGTTTCTGAGATGCATTCTAGAACCTCTTCATGAATGCCTAATTTGTATGCATGATACAAAGATTCGTACAAGAGCGCTGAAACTCCCTTTGTATAAGCACTTCTAAGGAGTTTGATTGTTGAAGCATCCCCAGCTTCCTTACCTACCAAAGTAATATTCATACCATACTGATTTAAATTTAGAATTTCTTCTGCTGATCTCCCTGAAGCAATAATTTTAACATTCAATCCATTCCTTTTAACTGATCCTATTATTGCAGCATCAACAGTTCTGCCATTCATTATTTTACTAAGAGCAGTTTTAACTGTGCTGGGAGATACATTATTAATATCAACATATATTCCATTAGAATGATTACCAACAGTTTTTGCCACTTCAACTGCCATTGAAGGTACAACAGACGAAAATAATATGTCTGATTTTTCTGCAAGTTCCCTATGGCTGTTACACAATTTCACACCAGAATTAACGGCATTATCTACAGTCCTAGGACTTCTCCCCTTTAGGCATGTGTAAACATCCAAACCATTTTCTTTGAGTCCCGATGAAAATGTTGTTGCCACCTCTCCAAATCCCAGAAACCCTATCTGCATAGTATCACCTTGAAAATCCTTTCATCCAAATTTGTCAATTTTATGATATTCTTTATAAGTACCCTGTTAATAAGTAGATCCCTGCAATGATTATCATAGCACCTGAAAACATTCTAATTGAAGAGTAATGTTTCATAAATCTCTCAATATTTATTCTAGATATTAACAGTGCGAGGATAAAAATTGAAAAACTGAATCCCAATGAGTACAGTATCATATTTGAAACACTGTAAAACCAGTTACCTGTTGATGCGCTGTAAGCTGCAACTGCAACGATGTATGGACCATAGCATGGAGACCACGCTACACATGTTAAAATACCCGCAATCAACGATTCAAATCGTTTATTTTCATGTTTTAATCTGTATGAAAAGTTGAACGTGTTTTTGTTCAGCATGAAAACTATCCCCATCAAAATAATCAAGATTGCCGCTGCAATCCTGAAATAAAATAGGTAATGAGCTATTGCAAGTGTGAAAATTCCAGTTAACAGGGTTATTACTGCAAATACCAGAAAAAATCCTGTTGTGAAAAATAATATTTCATTGTAATCCCTTTTTAAGAGTGAATGGCCCACAATTATTGGAATAAGGGGAATTACACAGGGAGATACCACAGAAAGAACTCCTGCACTGAATGACGCTAAATAACCAAGATCCATGTTTCACCTAGAGTATGTTTAACAATTCAGATGGTGTTTGATAACCTTCAACTCTTTTAATTTCATTACCATTGGAATCCATTATTATGAGTGTGGGTAATCCATAAACACCGTACTTGGATGCGAGATCGGGATTTTGATCCACATTCACCTTCACTGCCACGTACTTCTGTGCAATTACTTCCTCTACCTTCCCATTTGGATAGGTTTTTTCATCAAGTTGTTTGCAGTATCCACACCAGTCAGCATAGAAATCCACGAATATCAGTTTATTCGATTTTTGGGCTGTGCTAATTGCAGAGTCTAAATTATAATTCCATTGAATTGCAGGCGGATTATTTTGGCCAGAGTTCTGTGTTTGAGATGTTTTTTCCAGATTAGTCACAGTAAATATTATTAAAACTCCTACAATCACAATTGCTAGGATTATTAACATCTTCTGATTGAAAGTTGGCATGAATACTGCTCCTTTCCTTCATTTTTATCTCCTTTT
>WASR01000251.1:5267-9767 GCA_009712615.1 Methanobacterium sp.
TTGAATTTAATTAAATTAAGAAAATTAAGTCTGAAATAAATTTTACTTTAACGTTCCAAAATTCATGTGATTTTCTTTCATTTCTTGGGATTTAACTTAAGTACTATATTGTCCCCAACTTCTACACCAATATCCCTTGCTACAGGTTTACATTTAGCATTTAATAGACAAAATACTGGTTTATCCTTAAGATCCATTTCACCTAGACCTTCGTAGTTTCCGAGTCCCTTTGCAATGATCAGATCTGATTCCATGAACTTGGCCATGAATTTTGAGGATACATCTTCACTAATGATTCCAATAGAATCTGTTCCTGTTGTTGTGAGCTTTGAAACTTCATCTAATCCTATTTTTAGAGCATCTTCCATGCATGCATCGTTTAGTATTGGTTTTTCCTTGAGTGCTACAGTGACTTCCACATCGTAATCTGCCAATTTTTTAATTAAAATTTTATCCATTACAATTTCGCCTATGTTGTCTGCAAGGTAGAGAACTGTCCCAGCATTTTTGAGTTCGGCTTCAAGTTCATTTGAATCATCTACAGCAGGTTCTTTTCTCATGGTTGTGACTATCAAAGATTCCATGTCTGTATCCAGTCCCAATGCCCCGAAATCAATCACATTACCTGCAATGGCAACTTTAAGATAATTCTTTAGGCTAGGATCTTCTTCAATTAATTTTTCAACCATGGATATATACTGACAAGCTATATCGTTGGATATTTCCCTTTCTTTTATGTATGGATCATTGTTTCCGGTTCTGTTTTTGATGGTTCTATGAATTTGAGTTCCTATGACATTGGAAACTCCTCCCCTTCTAAAGTTTTCTGAAACAATTTTTACCAGTTCTTCTGTGATGTCCATCTTCAATTCTTCATCGTGAGTTGCAAGGTCTAAAGCTTCTCTTGATTGTCGTAAAAAGCATGCTGCACATTCATAGTGTACTTTCATTATTATTCTCCATTATATAACAAATTCCATAATTTGCGTTTAAAGATTATTGTATTTTATTTAGTTTTTCGTTAAATTCTTGTTGGTATGGGTGTGAGGCAGAGTATGAAAACCACCAGCATAATGCCTGCAATAACCTTTCTTCTTCGGGTCAGGTCTGATACATCATCCAATGCCCCAGGATGTCTTCTGTTGATGTAAAGTATGAGCATCATGAGTACTGCCATGGTTATCCATCCGAGGAGTATGGTGATCAAAACTCCGGCCAGAGATATGATGCGGTGTATGTTTTCGTTAAACACTGATCTAACCATATGACCGCCGTCTAAAAAGGCAACCGGCATCATGTTAAGCATGGTTACTATTATTCCAACCCATCCCGCAAATAGAATGGGATGTATCTGGAGTTCATAGCCCGCAGGAATTGGAGGGATTAAGAAATATATGAAAATGCTCATTAGGGGCGATGGATAAAAAATTGTGTTCCCTGGAGCTATGGGAACAACCTTTGACAGAGCTATCCCAATTATGAGCACGGGTATGGTTACCAAGATTCCAGCAAGTGGTCCACTGTAACCCAGATCAAAAAGGGCGTTTTTGTTAGGTATGGGAGATTTAACATTTATTAAAGCTCCAAATGTACCGATCAATGTGGGTGCAGGTATGAAGTAGGGTAAAGTTGATTTAACTCCATGTTTTTTTGCTGCAAAGTAATGTGCAGACTCATGGACCCCCAGTATTCCCAGTAACGCCCCTGCAAATGCAACACCATCCCATACACTTCCACCAGCAAATTGATAGCCTGCATATATTGTTGTGGCCAACGTGACTATGAAAAGTAGTATATTCAGATAAACCCTTGACTCTCCAACTTCTTTCTTGTCAGCTATTCCAATTCTGTAGTTTTCTGCGTATCTTTCCATGAATGGTACATAGCCCAATTCATCAAGATCCTTGATTAGATCCTCAAATTTGTTGTAATCGTAATCATGAACAACAAAAAAAGAACCTTCAGGAGTTTTATGGAATCCTCCTAAATCAAAATATTTTGATATATAAGTTTCAATTAGTTCATAGTCCCTCAATAATTCTCTCCCCATTGAAAAACTTTAAAAAATATTTGTGGATAACTTTATCCACCGTATATCACTTGGATCACTTCAATTGAATCTCCGTCTTCGAGTAATTCCTCATCTATGACTATATAATCATTTTTTTTAACTACAACTGTTTCTGCTGCAATCTCCATTGATTCCAAAAGATCTTTGATTGTTTTCTCTCCAGATATGGTTACTGTATCTTCGTTGTTTCCTACTTTTACATTGATCTTCATTTTAGTTGTTCTCCATTTCTCATTTGGTTCTTTGATTCAAATTAAGTTATGGGTTATGCAATTCGTCTTTAATCCTGGTTTTCCCATTGTTTAAGGAAGCTACATGCCTTACAGAGTCGTGCTGCACTGGGTTCGCCGCATATTTCACACACTTCAAACACCGATTCTGTTGCAAACTCTTTTTTAAGTACGGGCTTAATTCTATCGAAGCCCCTGAGTGTTGAGTACATTATGGTTGGGTGGTTAACTGTAAGCTGTTTTAGGATGGTTCCAATCTCTGCCCTGAAGGACTCTCCTGCATATGGACAACCTGCAAAATGCACATCAAGTTCCTTTGCAATCACATAAAGACCTATCTCCTTTTCAGGGATTTCTCTTAGGGGTTTGATTTTTACCGTGAATTTATCACTCTTTGATTGTGATTTTGGACCTATTCTTGTCAGGTTTTGTATGTTACCCTCTAGGTAGCTCATTACAATTGATTGGGTTTCATCATCCAGGTTGTGACCCGTTGCTATCTTAGTTGCACCTACTTCCTTCGAAACCCTGTTAAATATCCATCTTCTGAAAACTCCACAGTAGGTACATGCATTTCTCCTTACTTCCAGAGAATTATTTTGGATTATTTTGTCGAGTGTGGTTCCGAAGTACTGTTTAAAACTGACAACTCGGTGTTCAACACCATATTTTTCTGCATTTTTTATTGCAAGTTCAACCCCTTCTTCCCTGTAACCTTCTATTCCTTCATCTATGGTTACTGCCACAAGATCTATTATTCCCCTATTTTTAAGTGTGCTCAGTATGTCCAGAAGCATCACACTATCCTTACCGCCAGAGAGGCCCAATAATACTTTATCTCCCTTTTCTATGAGATTTTGACGTCTGATGTCCTTGAGTACCTTTTTCTTTGTGGATTCTATGAAGCAGTTGCTGCAGAGTTTTTGACCAGATTGTTTCTTCTTTATAATAATATCCGGACTTCCACACTTATCACATTCATTCATTTTTGTTCTCCTGATTTGTCCAGCATCCTCACTTCATATCCTTTTAAAAAGTGGAAAATCCTGTAAATATTTTTTGTTAAGTTTAGCTGCGATTTCGGCCTTTTCAAGTTCTGAACCCAGATATGTGGCATGTTCTATACGGGTTACGAGTTTTCTTTTGATAATTTCATCATAAACTGCCTTGGCTGTTTTGCCTTTAATCATGAGCTGGGGGTCCATTTTTATGTAGTGAACTGCAACTACCTCCCCATTTTCTGCCAAGATCTTGAAGCTTCCAGAAGGGTCCTGTTTGAATGTGTAGTTTTCTTTACCCTCCACAACAGGAACATCCAGATCCATTTCTTCGATGGAACCGTCAAGTTTTCCCTTGTCTTTGTAAAGTACCAGGTTTATCCCAAGATCCTTGGGGATTGATTTCCTGTTTTTAGCTAAAAACATCATTTTAGAAGAGATTGCAAGTTCTTTCACACTTCCTAATGTTTTCCCACTTTCTTCTGGTGTGAAAAGCACACTTACCCCTAATTCCATTCCAATGCCTGCTAAAAGTGAATTTACACCAACAGAATCTGTGTCCAGAAGTTCTGTTACATTTCCAACTCCAAAGAATACTGGCTCCCTGTTGTTTTGTTTGAATTTATGACATGCCATAAATGAATCTACAATGCTGTGGCTGTTTACTGGGTCCAGAATTAGATCTGCTATAACATCAATTGTTGAACATTTCTTTCGAAGTTCTTCTATTGAATTTACCCTTTCATCTACTGTTTTTGGAACCCAGTTTTTGCTGTAGTCTGTTGGTAGTATTACAGCGGGAATATTTTTAGCTTCAAGGTAGGGTAACACCTCTTCGCAGTTTCCATGATCCAAGCTTAGAACCATATCCACATCACTTTCCACCGCTGCTTTTAGTTCACTTGGATTCAGTGTATCAATACTCACCGCTACATCAAGGTTGTTTTTGATGATTTCCACCATGTGCGGGATGCGTTCTGTATGGGTTTCCCCGGCTATCATCCCAATATCCACCATGTTGGCACCGGATTCAACGAAGTATTTTGCCTTATTTAAAAGTTCAGAATCGCTTAACAACGGCGCATTCGCTATCTCTGCCAGCACTCTCATTGGAAAATCTTCTCCAACTGCCAGGTTTCCCACCAGTATATTTTCAGGTTTTTTTAATAGTTTCTTATTTTTTGTTTGATCAGCTTATAAT
>WASR01000251.1:9777-14150 GCA_009712615.1 Methanobacterium sp.
CAAATTCTTCAATGAATTTTAAAGCCTTTTTACGCTGCTCTTCCTCGATAAATTTATCTGCAGATATTTTTGTGGAAAGTTCCAGTTTTTCGATTATTTCCAGTACCGTCGAAAGATCTGCAGCATCTGTTGGTCCTTTGTAAGTTTCTATTCCTGTTTTTTCCCTGACATACTCAACATCTTTTCTCACAAGGCCTGGTGTCAGTATGATATCAAAATCATTTAGATCAAATGTATTAATATGATCCTCCATACCCTCATTTAGATCATGTTTTCTCCCGTATTTTTCAAGCTCCTCCACAATCCGTTTTGGAGTTAGAAAAGCTGCAATAGGGGTATCCACAACATGAACGTGAATTTTATGTTTAGATTTACTGGTTTCCTTTATTACAACGGGACTTGCCAGATTTGCTGTGATTATTAGGACTTTCATAAACGTGCCTCTTATCCAATTTTACAACGATCAATTACTATTTAGATCGTTACCAACATGTATATATATTACAATTTATAATGATTAACTATGAGGAATGGAGGTATTAGTGATGATTGAAGTTCGATTTCACGGACGAGGGGGACAAGGCGCTGTAACAGCCGCCGAAATTTTGGCCAAGGCGGCCTTTGAAGATGGTAAATACTGTCAGGCATTCCCATTTTTCGGCGTTGAAAGAAGAGGCGCTCCTGTAATGGCGTTCACCCGAATAGATGATAAGCCAATAAGAAGAAGATATCAAGTTTACAATCCAGATTATGTTGTTGTTTTGGATGACGGACTTCTTGAAGTCGTGGATGTATTTTCCGGGATTAAAGAAGGAGGAAACGTAATTATAAACACCAATAATGGTGTTGAAAATTCAAACGGTGTACAGATCAATAAGATCGACGCTACAGGAATAGCATTGGATATTTTAGGCGTTCCTATAGTTAACACCATACTTTTAGGAGCATTTGCAGGAGTTACTGGACAGGTTTCAATTGAATCCCTTATAAAAATAATAAACGAAACTTTCAGTGGATCCGTTGCAGAGAAAAATGTGAAAGCTGCTAAAATGGCATACGATGCTGCAAAAAAGTGATAAAAAATAAATAAATATTAAAGGTGATTTCATGGTAGCAATAGGAGCAGCTGTTAAAGAACCGGGAAGTACCCGTAAAAATAAAACAGGTAGCTGGAGAACATTTAAACCTATCCTCGATAAGGAAACATGTATTGAATGCGAGAATTGTGTTATGTTCTGTCCTGAAGGATGTATTGATAAAAACTACGATATAGACTACGATTACTGTAAAGGATGCGGAATATGCGCAGAAGAGTGTCCAGTTAAGGCAATAAAAATGGAGAGGGAATAAAAATGGTTCTTAAAGTTATGTCATCAAACCAGGCGATTGCAGAGGCAGTTAAGCTTGCAAAACCAAAAGTAATCCCTGTTTATCCAATAACACCACAAACAACCATATCCGAGTACCTAGCAAAATATGTAGCAGATGGAGACATTAATGCTGAATACATCAGAGTAGAATCTGAACACAGCGCAATAAGTGCTTGTTTAGGTGCCTCAGGTACCGGTGTTAGGGTATTTACTGCGACATCGTCCCAGGGACTGGCCCTCATGCACGAAATAATATTTGCTGCAGCAGGTTTAAGGGCACCAATAGTCATGGCAGACGCTAACAGAGCACTATCCGCACCTTTGAGTATATGGAACGATCAACAAGATTCAATTTCAGAAAGGGACTCAGGTTGGATGCAAATATATGCTGAAAATGGTCAGGAAGCACTAGACTCTGTTCTAATGTCATACAAAGTCTCTGAAAATAAAGAAGTGCTGTTACCAACCATGGTTTGTGTTGATGGTTTCATATTAACCCATACAGTTGATCCTGTAGATGTTCCGGATGAGGAAGAAGTTGATAAATTTTTACCTGATTACAACCCTGAACATGCCTACCTAGATCCTAAAAGGCCAATGTCCATAGGTACATTCACAGATCCAGATTACTACATGGAAGCACGTCATGATATGGAAGTAGCAATGGAAAAGGCTAAAGCTGTTATTTCAGATGTTAGCCAAGAATTTGCAGACACATTCGGAAGAAAGTACGACTTTATTGAGAAGTATAGATCAGAAGATGCCGACACCATACTCATAGCCATGGGATCCATATGTAGTACCATAAAGGATGTTGTGGATGAACTTCGAGAACAAGGCGAAAAGGTAGGACTAGTACGTGTAAGGGTGTTTAGACCTTTCCCAGTTGAAGAGATCTACGATGCAATCAAAGGAGCTTCCAATGTTGGAGTGATTGACAAAAACTTTTCATTCAGCATTGGTGGAGTGCTTCACAACAACATCAAATCAATGATGGATGTTAATGCAGCAGGATTTATTGTAGGCCTTGGTGGAAGGGATATAAAACCTTCACATATTAAAGAAATTGTTGAAAAGACCAATAATCCAAGTGACAAACCCCAGTGGATAGGACTGAACAAGGAGGAACAATAAAATGGAATTACCTGAAAAAGAATTTCTTGCACCTGGACACAGAGCATGTGCAGGATGCGGAGCAACCATTGGTGTAAGATTAGCCCTAAAAATGCTTGGTGAAAACACCGTAGCAGTATCTGCAACAGGATGTTTAGAGGTTATTACCACTCCTTATCCAGAAACTGCTTGGGAGATTCCATGGATGCATGTTGCATTTGAAAACGCAGCAGCAGTAGCATCCGGTGTAGAATCCGCTCTTAAAGCTCAAGGAAAAACTGATACAAACGTAGTTGTCTTTGGTGGAGACGGTGGAACTGCAGATATAGGTTTACAGGCTTTATCTGGAGCAATGGAAAGGGGACATAACTTAATATACATTTGTTATGATAACGAAGCCTACATGAACACAGGTATCCAGAGAAGTGGAGCAACACCCTATGGTGCATCAACAACCACATCACCCCACGGTAAAGAAAGTTTTGGTGAGGATAAACCAAAAAAGAACATGCCAATGATCATGGCAGCCCATGGAGTCCCATACGTTGCCACAGCCTCAATATCTTACCCTGAAGATTTTATGAAGAAGGTTAAAAAAGCAGCAGAAGTTGATGGTCCAGCATACATACACCTGCAACAACCATGTACAACAGGATGGGGTTACAGCCCTGCAAAAACCATTGATCTTGGAAGACTTGCAGTTGAAACAGGATCATGGATACTTTATGAAATTGAAGAAGGCGAATTTAAAGTTACTTACCGACCAATACAGAGGAAGATGGTTTCTGAATATTTGAATGCTCAGAAAAGATTCAAACATCTGTCTGATTTAGAGAAGGAAAAAATTCAAAGCCATGTTGATGCAATCTGCGTTGAGCTAAAAATATAGGGGGACACAAATTGGATAAGATACTGATTCAACCAGACCTCTGTGATGGCTGCAAAGACTGTGAACAAGCATGCGGCAAACTTTATGGTACACCAAGAATCTCTGTAAGGGAGATTGAAGGATCTTTTTATCCAATAATTTGCCAGCAGTGTGAGGATGCTCCATGCAAAATGATATGTCCCACAGAAGCCATGGGCTTAGAAGTTTTAGAAGCCAAATGTATTGGATGTGGGTTGTGCATGATGGTGTGTCCATTTGGATCAATTAACATTGAAAATAGAAAGGCACACAAGTGTAACCAGTGCCCGGATAAAGATACACCAGCATGTATTGCAGCTTGTTCCAAACGAGCCATTGCTAAGGTAGACGCCGAGAGAATGAAACTTGAAAAGCAGAAACAACACATTGAAAAACTGATAGGCCTCGGTAAAAAGAAGAAAAAAAGCACAGATATGATTAGTGTGCTCACTGCCAATGCAAGAACCAAGAAGGTTCTCCACAAGGAGGTTTGAAATGAGGGAATTAATTTCAAAACCAGAACTCTGCGATGAATGTTCAAGATGCGAACGTGAATGTCCTCAAAATGCAATAAGGGTCATAAGCGGCGTTCCTGTACATTGTTTGCATTGTGCCAAGGATAGGGCTCCATGTATGACTGTCTGTCCAGAAGACGCCATTGTTGAAATAGACGGTGCAATAGTCATAATGGAAGATAGTTGCATAGGCTGTGGACTCTGCAGAGATTCCTGTCCAATCGGTGCGATACATATCGATGAGTACGGTGTTGCTAAAAAATGTAACCTCTGCATAGACAAAGAGACACCAGCATGTGTACTTACCTGCCCAAAAGATGCTCTTAAAGTGGATTCAGAAGATATTTTAACCCAAAAACGGGACAAAATCGCTGAAGAATTAAGCAGAGTAAAACTCATCATGAAGTATTAAGGGATAAATTTTTTCTTATTATCCTTCAACTATTTTTTTTATTAAAACCCAGATTG
>WASR01000251.1:14160-19834 GCA_009712615.1 Methanobacterium sp.
CCCAGATTGTCACTTTTTTTCAAAATCCAAATGAAACCCATTATTTGGGTTTATGTTTTTCAAACAACAGAGAAACAAATTTTATATGAGAACTATCAAATAGTTCTTTAGTAAATTTTAACTATTTAAATTTGAATCTAAGATATTTTTGGACAATCATTAATGAACCAATGAATTAGAAGCGGATTGTATGATTACACAAAAAACTGTTGAAGATACCATATGTAAGCTGTACAGGGATTCTGTGATCCAACTTCCCGAAGATGTGAAGAATGCTTTAAGGGAGGCTCATGAAAATGAGACCAATGAAACTGCTAGGTTGAATCTTGGAGCCATCCTTGAAAATATTGATGCCGCACATGAAAATGACATACCAATGTGCCAAGACACCGGGCTGCCAATAGTGTTTGTTAAGCTTGGAGATGTAAAAGTGGAAAACCTCTATGAAGGAATCAGAAAAGGGGTGGAAAAAGCAACAAACACGGTACCATTACGTCCGAATGTAGTTGATCCATTCACAAGAGTCAACACCGGTACAAACACCGGCAAAAAAATCCCTCAAGTAGATATTGAACTCGTTAAAGGTAACTATTTAGAATTAACAATATTTCCAAAGGGTTTTGGTTCTGAAAACAACAACGCACTTAAAATGGCCCTACCTGGAGAGGGTGTTGAAGGTGTGAAGGAATTTGTGATGGAAACCGTTACCAAGGCCGGTGGAAAACCATGTCCTCCAACAAGAATAGGGGTGGGTATTGGAGGATCTTCAGACTATGCACTTAAACTAGCTAAAAAAGCATTGTTAAGGGATGTTAAATCCATCAATCCCGATGAAAGACTTGCAAAACTAGAAGATGAACTGATAAAACTTGTTAATTCAACAGGAATTGGACCCATGGGACTTGGAGGAAAAACCACTGCACTAGATGTTAAAGTAGAACTCGCAGATACACATACCGCAGGTTTACCCGTTGGTGTGTGTATACAATGCTGGGCCGCAAGACATGCTACTGCAGTTCTTGAAGATCATGACCCTAGCTAATTTAAATAAAACAATATAAATTCCATAATTTTTTTGTAAGTGCTAGTTATTTGAATTAAAACTATATTTAATTAAAAAAAAGAATTTATCATGAGGAAATTATTTCTTTTCCTCATCATTTATGAGTTGGTTGAGTTTATCAGCAACTCCTGGTTTTTCACATGTAATCATGTAAATGGTTCTGTCACCTATGTTCTCTGCCCTATCAGCAATTCTCTCCAAGAATCTTGCTACGAAAAGCAATGATATCATGTAGGATATTGCTTCCTTCTCCTGGAACATACTGTTGGATATATCGTTGAGGGCTTGGTCGAATAAATCATCTACCTTATCATCATCGCGTTTAATTTCCCGCACCAAGTTCATATCTTCGTTTAGAAATGCAGATAAACTTTTGCTGACCATTCCATCAACAATGTCACTCATATGGGTTATGTCGTTCATTGGTTTTTCAGGAATTTCTTCATCCTTGATGTGTTTCGCAATGTCTGCTATGTTAGATGCTAATCCACCCATACGTTTGAAATGGCTTGCCACTTTAATAGATGTTTCAATAAATCGTAAATCTTTTGCAACAGGTTGTTCCGAAGCAATTATACTCATTGCCTCTTGTTCCAAATTGTAATTCATTTCTTGGAGTTTCTGATGATCATGAATTACTTTATTTACTAGCTCAGAATCGTAGGTCTTGAATGCTTCTATAGCATTTTTGTAGGCAGATAAACTGGTTTGCCCCATCTCTTCTACATCATCCCTTAAATTGTCCAATCTTTTTTGAAACTGAATTCTTGGATACCTTTCCATTTTTACACCATCCCCTTTTAAGATTTATAAGTACTTACCAAATTTTTTATGTGCTCTTCCGAAGGTTCTTTAATTCTATACTTCGCTAATAATGTCTCACGAGAAACGTTTGTTTTAAAACCAATTTTATCCCAGAACATATCTATTCGAATAGGTAACGACAACTTACACTCTTCATTCAAATCTAAAATTGTCTTAAACAATCCAGGTTTAATTTCAAATAGTTCTATCCTTGAGTCTGGAAAAATTTTAATCACTTCCATTGCTTCATTTTGGAAAAGTTCAGATAGAGATTTTATATCTAAGCACCATGTGCCCACTATCAGATCATCATTCAAGAATAATATGAACTCATAATCTTCATTTAATACCCTTATATAACCTAGTGAAGGAATTGATAACTTGTCCAAGTTGTTTCCTCTTAAAATTTCTTTAGGTTCTTCTGAAGGAAGCCACATAAAGCTCATCTCATTAAAACATTGTAAAACACTTTGTGATGCATGATACGCTTTCCAATAATCGAATATGCTATCCTATCATCCATTCCCATAATATGGTGTCCCATGCTCAATAAACTTCGGGCCACCAAAATTGAGTGCATTGATGAATTAGAGGTTTTATCTTCTCCATATTCACTGAACATTTGATTATAAAAATCTTGCAATGAAACAAAATTTTTTGTAGATCTTTTGAGGAGCTGTATATCCTCACTTATCAGGGATCCCACCCCATCCTTCAACATGTTTTGAACTGTGTGTGACATAAGAGTTATGTGGATTGGTTTGAAGTAATTAGAATTTTTCTTCAATGAATCGATTGAATATCGCGCCACATATGCTGAAAGAAGATTTATCCTCTCAAGTTCTGTTGAAGTTCTTAAGATAGCTGCCCCTAGCCTTAAATCTTTAGCAACTGGCTGTTGTAGTCCAAGTATTTTCAGGCATCCATATTCGATCTCTTCACTTTTTTTGTTGATCCTATTGGTTTCCTCAATTATTTCCCTAGATCGATTCATATCCTCATTGATAAAACTATCAACTGATTTAGTTATTCTTTCTGAAGTTTCGTTACTGTAATCCAAAAGATTATCCTTAATTTTTTCCAGTTGATTCTCCAAAATTGTTACATACATTTCTACACCCAAACAGGTTAACCAAATCTGCCTGTAATATAATCCTCTGTTCGTTTATCCTCAGGTTCTATGAATAGTTTGTCTGTTAATCCACTTTCGACGATTTCCCCATTTAAGAAGAAAGCCGTGTACTTTGAAACCCTTGTAGCTTGTTGCATGTTATGTGTTACAATAATTATTGTGTAATCATTCTTGAGTTTGTGGATTAAATCTTCAATCTTGGTTGTTGAAATTGGGTCCAATGCAGAACAAGGTTCATCCATCAAAATTACTTCTGGTTCAACTGCTATCGTTCTTGCGATACATAATCGCTGTTGCTGACCACCTGAAAGGCCCAATGCTGACATTTCTAGTTTATCTTTAACTTCATCCCATAATGCTGCTGCTCGAAGACTTTCTTCAACCTTATTTGCAAGAACGTCCTTATCATTCTCTCCATGGATTCTTAAACCATATGCCACATTATCAAAAATCGATTTTGGAAATGGGTTTGGTTTCTGGAATACCATTCCAACTTTCTTCCTCAGCTCAACAACATCAACTTTGGATTCATATATATCATCTTCATCGAGTAAAACAGAACCATCCTTCTTGAAGGTGGAGATACTGTCATTCATCCTGTTTAATGTCCTAATAAATGTGGATTTACCACATCCAGAAGGTCCAATTAAAGCTGTGACCATGTTGTTGTTGATATTAATGTTAATATCCTTCAATATGTGAGATTCTCCAAAGTATACGTTTAAATCTTGTACTTCTATTCTGTATGGCATTTTTTAACGCCCCATCATCTTTTTTATGTATCTATCAACCAATGCATTGGTGACAATTGTTATCACCATTATTAAAATTACCAGAACTGCTGCGGTACCATATGCATTAGGCATAGAAATACCTTCTGTAGCCAGAGTGTACAGGTGTAGCGGTAATGGTCGGGCAGGGTCAAATATTGAAACAGGCACCGTTAATGCAGCACCAACTGTATATAATATCGCGGCTGTTTCCTCTATGGCTCTTGCCATACCCAATATTATTCCAGTGATAATACCTGGAATAGCAGCGGGAAGAACTACCTCATAAATTGTCTGCCATTTATTTGCACCCAAGGCCAAACTTCCCTCTGTGTAAGATCTGGGCACTGCTTCTATGGACACTTCTGATGTCCTAATTATTGTTGGTAGTGCCATAAGCGCTAATGTAAGCCCTCCAGACAGTACACAAAATCCTAGTCCTAAATAAATTACAAAAAATGCGTAACCAAATAGACCAAATACTATTGATGGAATTGATGCAAGTGTTTCGGAACCGAATCTTATTGCCTTTACAATTGGGCCTTCTCCAGCATATTCTGCTAAGTATACGGCTCCACCAATACCCAATGGAATGGCTACAACCAATGCCACGAATGTAACATAAATCGTGGAAACTATCATTGGAAATATTCCGCCAGCCCTTCCTGAGTCTATTGGATCAGTGAAAAGAAACTCGAAGTTAATGACTGGAAGTCCATTTATAAGGACGTATCCAATGATCATTATGAGTAGGAGTATGGTTAAGATTCCAGAACCCCAAAAAACGCCCTTCATTATTTTTTGGGATATTTTAGGTGAAATAATTCTGTTCATCTAAAACACCTCTTTTGTGTGGGAATATCCATTGATTCTTGGTTCTGTCCAAAGATCATAGGTAACCGCCTCCAATTGTAACCCTTTTCTTGTAATTGAAGTAGTTAGCAATTAGAAGTAAAATGATTATTACTCCAATCAAAATGATTCCTGTTGCAAACAGTGCATTGTAATGCAGACCAGTAGCGTATCCCATTTCAAGGGCTATATTTGATGTCAAAGCCCTTACAGGATCGAATATGGATCCTGGAATCTGAACCACATTTCCTGCCACCATTATAACAGCCATGGTTTCACCAATAGCCCTTCCCATACCGAGGATAATTGCAGTTATCACTCCAGGAACAGCTGCAGGCAATAGTACATTTCTAATTGTCTGCCATTGGGTTGCTCCAAGTGCTAATGAAGCTTCTTTGTATTCCATTGGTATAGATCTCAACGCATCTTCGGATATACTCGTTATTGTTGGTAATATCATGATGGTTAAAATCAGTGAAGCAGCCAGCAAACTAAATCCTGTGCCACCGTAGTGTACCCTCATGAAAGGAACCAGAACAACCAAACCAAAAAATCCGTAGATAACTGATGGAATTCCTGCTAAACCCTGTATTGTTGGTTTCAATATTTTTCTCATTGTTGGTGGGGCGATTTCTGATAAAAATACAGCACAGCATATGGATAAAGGAACTGCTAATAAAAGAGCCAGAGCAGTTATTCCAAGTGTACCGATTACCATTGGAAATACGCCATACTGTCCATTAGATGGAGCCCATGTCATTCCAAATACGAAGTTGAAAAATCCTACATTGGTTAATGCAGGGATTCCTTCGTTGAAAATGAAAAATATTATGAGTATTATTATCGCTATAGAGGATAATCCGGTTGCAAATAGTGCCCATTTTACGAATTTTTCCTCTGTTTTTTCAGTCATTATGACACCTCAAAAAATTTGTAGTTATGTTGCTTTATATTTTTATGATATAAATCTTGTTAAATTTAAATATGAAACCTCAATTTTTTTTTGTTTCTTCACATACATCTAATATAATTAACACATGGATAATCTTGAAC
>WASR01000107.1:0-9780 GCA_009712615.1 Methanobacterium sp.
ATTTCATGTTTTGTATGAAATTATATTGCGTTCATTACTGGGATCTTGGGATCCATTCCACTTTGATCCTGGTTGATCATTCTTTGATCATTCAATTATTTGAATTTATAAGTTGGTGGTTAATGAAAAAATTATTTTTTTTATTGTAATAATCATTTTTTTAAATTTTAAACAAAATTCATAAAAAGAATCTGAAAAATCATTTATTCCATGAAAAATTATATGACCCCTGTTGTGGGGTTTAATAGTTTTTCTGTGGATTGTTATGGATCCAGATCTTCTTTTTATTTAGTTTGTTTTTGGGTTTCCCCTGTTTTCAGACTCTGTTTTAGATGTAAAAATTGGTTTTTTTACATCTTGAGTTCGAAATCTGTTGCAGGAGTTTCAAGGTCTTCGTCTTCCTTGAGAATTCCTCTGCCCCTTAGGGTCTGTCTTGCTAGTAGCCAGTAGACTAATGCTATAGCTTTTCTTCCCTTGTTGTTTACTGGTACCACAATATCCACATTTCCAAGCAGGTTTTCTGTATCACAGAGTGCAACTACAGGTATTCCTATTTGTCTGGCTTCAATTATTGCCTGTGAATCTGATCTTGGGTCGGTTACAACCAGTACCTTAGGTTCTATGAATTTTGCATAGTTAGGGTTGGTTAGTGTACCAGGGATGAATCTTCCAGGTATGGTTTTTGCACCTGTGATCTGTCCGAATTTTTTGACTGGAGCCTGTCCATACTGTCTTGTGGATACAACGAGTATGTCTTCTGGTTCGTATTTTGCAAGGAATTTTCCTGCTGCTACGATCCTGTCGTTGGTTTTCCTGACATCGAGAACGTAAAGTCCGTCAGCCCTTACCCTGTAGATGTACCGTTCCATATCCTTGGTTTTTTGCTGTGTTCCTATGTGTAATCCTGCTGCTAAGTATTTGTCCAATGGTATTAATAGTTCTGACAATTAAATCACCTCAAATTTAAATTAAAAAATCTTTTTCTATAACTTCGTAGATCCCTTGGGATCAGTCATCCTTAACTTCAATTGCCTCATTAGGACAAACATCCATGCAGACTTCACATAAGCTGCATTCTTCCTTGTTCTGGATAACAACTTTGTCTCCATCAAGTATGAGAATCTCCATTGGGCAGACATCTATGCATTCTGCGCAGTCTGCTCCATCACATTTATCATGATCTATTATTATTGTAACCATGGTTTCACTTCTCCAAATATTTTTTTTGATTTGATCTAAATTATAGATTTATTTGAAGTTCTGCAGTTTCTTATGGCTTTAACCAGAACCGCGTTTTCTTCAAATTTTTTGTGCATAGATTATCAATGCTCTTTATCTATCATCAGCATAGTTTTGTTATTTTAACCTACGAAATGTGAGGGCTTACCTGTATTTGTTCAGGTCTGCCATTTCAGGGTAGGTCATTTCTTCTTCGATTCTGATGAGTTCGTTGAGTTTGGCTATACGTTCTCCGCTTACTGCACCTGTCTTGATTATTGGGCATGAGAATGCCACTGCTAGGTGTGCTATGGTGTCGTCGGTTGTTTCACCTGATCTGTGTGATACAACTGGTACGTACTTGTTGTTTTTAGCCAGTTCCACTGTTTTGTAGGTGTCGGATAATGTTCCGATCTGGTTTGGTTTGATTATGATTGAGTTTCCAGCTTTCTTCTCTATTCCTTCGGCTAAAATTTCTGCGTTGGTAACGAAAAGGTCATCACCACAGATGAGACAGTTTTTGCCTGCCTTTTTGGTTAGGGCTGCAAATCCTTCGAAGTCTCCTTCCCTTATTGGGTCTTCAACATAGTAGTAGCCGTAGGTTTCTATGAGTTCAGAAACGTAGTCAACCTGTTCACCGGTTGATCTGTTAACTCCTTCTTTGGCATAAACGTATTCTTCAGTTTCCCCATTCCAGAATTCACTTGCTGCCATGTCAAGACATGGTTTGACAAGCACTCCTGTTTCGTCTGTCACTGCTTCACAGGCTGTTACCTGTATTTCTATGGCTTCCTGGTTCGTGAGGTTGGGTGCCCATCCTCCTTCATCTCCCTTTCCACCGGTGAATGATTTGTCCTTGGTTTGTATGAGTTCTCTGATTTTTTTGTGCACGTTCACGTTGGTGAACACTGCTTCTGTCATGGTTTCTGCTCCGACAGGTACAACTAAAAATTCCTGGATGTCAGGTGCATTTTTACCTGCGTGTGCTCCACCATTTATCATGTTTCCAAGTGGGAACGGTATTTCTGTCTGCATGTTGCCACCCAGGAATCTGTAGAGTGGCATGTTGTATGATGATGCAGCTGCCTTGGCAGTTGCCATACTTACAGCAACAGTTGTGTTTCCACCTATGGATGCTAGGTTTTCTGTTCCATCGATCTCCTTGAGCACCAAGTCGATTTCGTTAAGATCTTCTGCATCCATTCCAATAAGTTCGGATGAGATTATGTCTTCAACCTCGCTTATTATCTTGTCAACCCCTCCCTCTGGAAATGCAACAACTTCACGTGCTCCGGTACTAGCTCCACTTGGTGCAGCTGCTCTTCCGAAACCGTTCCATGTAACAACATCCACTTCTAGGGTTGGGTTTCCTCTGCTATCTAAAATTTTTCTTACACGAATGTCTTCAATAACACTGTCCACAAAAACACCTCTTTTTTTACAAAAAAATAGTGGTTGTATTTAGGTATGTTTTGTATTAAATTGGAAAAGTTTCTCCCTTAAACAGTGAAAAATTAAATTTTTTATTGTTCGGGATGAAACTTCGGGATTTAGAATCCTCTTTTTTACAAGTAAATAGGTTTTGTAAGTTATTTCTGATTTAATCTCCTAACATCAAGGGGCATCTTGTTCTTTGCAAGTTCAAGAAGTGCGATGTCTATCGGATCGAAGGATTTGGAATCTTTAACATCCACCTTCGGAGCTGCTCCCATTGAAAGTTGTAAAGCCCTTGCACCTATTATTCTTGCCTTTTCAAATCTTGTGAATTTTTTAGCCGCCATAATATCTTTCTCCTATTAAAAAATTTATTTTATCTTTGTTAAAAGTTTTTTATAGATGAACGTGTAGTGGGGCCGCCGAGATTTGAACTCGGGTCTCCAGCGTTCCGGTGTATCAATTGACCATCCCCGTTCCAGTCGAAGAAAATATGCATTCATAAATCCACCATGGATTTGAAACAAATATTTTTTATTCCAAATCTCCAGGTTGGTTTACTGACTGGATACTTCTTTCAATGGCTGAGAGGATGGACCAAGCTACCCTACGGCCCCGATGATAAAAATAATAAAAAAATTTTTTTACCACACCTCTACATGTGCTATTAACATTCTTCTGCAACAGTACTTGGTGACACCGAGGTCATCAAGCACTTTTTTAGGGTCTTCACCTTCTGCAGTTCTTTTCTGGTATTCGTCGAAGTAGGCGGATACCACCTTACCACAGCTTATACATCTTACAGGGATCATCTTGAATCAGCTTACCTGTAACTTTTTTGTTTTCTTGCTCTTGCACCTGGACCGCCGTATTTTTTAGGTTCGGAACGACGTGGGTCACCAACCAGCATTGTTCTGTCGTACTGGTTGAACTTTTCCTTGAGTTCCATATCACTTGTCCACTGCACAAGACCTTTGGCTATTACCATTCTTGCAGCTTCTGCCTGTCCCATAACTCCTCCGCCTATGACCCTTACATCGATGTCCACATCGTTTAAAAGGTCACCTGCGAGTGTTAGTGGCTCTTTGATTTTGAGTTTTGCAAGTTCTGGATCGTAGAGTTCCACAGGAAACTTGTTGATCCTTACACGGCCTTTTCCAGCCCTGAATTTACCCCTTGCAATGGCTGTTTTCCTTTTTCCACTTGTGTGTATTACCTTCTTCATAGTTACACCTTTTTATTTAAAATTTAGATCCGAGTAATTCTGAAACTGTTCCTAGTTTAACACTTTTAACAATGTTTTTAGGTTCTGCTTCAACTATTCTGGTTTTTTCCTGGGTTTCAAATTCCTTTGGCACACCTACGTATACTTTGAGTAATTTGAATGCGTCCCTTCCCTTTGGCTGTTTGTATGGAATCATACCTCTGACAGTTCTTCTGAAAATGTCATCTGGCCTTCTAGGATATTTAGGTCCCATGTCCCTTGGGTTGGATATGCTTGCCCTGTCTACTCTTTGTTTGTATTTTGCGTAGGCCCAGTCCTTGCTTCCGGATATGATTATTTTTTCAGCGTTTATAACATCAACGCTTTCACCTGCTAGTATGAGCTTGCTTACCTTACTTGCAAGTCTTCCTAGTACGAGTCCTTCTCCATCAATGATCATGTACTACACCTTCTATTATTCCATTATCTTAATTCCGGTTCCCTTGGGGTTTTTCTCTGCAATTTCAAGAATTGCCATACATTCCCCACCGGCTGTGGCTATTTTTTCTTCGGCGCCTGTTGAAAAGCTCATTGCTGCAACGTTGACCTTGTGGTCTAGTGTACCGTTTCCAAGTACCTTCCCTGGAACAAG
The DNA here is from genome assembly GCA_009712615.1 of Methanobacterium sp. Taxonomy (GTDB): domain Archaea; phylum Methanobacteriota; class Methanobacteria; order Methanobacteriales; family Methanobacteriaceae; genus Methanobacterium_B. The sequence goes on from WASR01000107.1 coordinate 4,509, forward strand.
AACTATTTCATCAGGAGGTGTGTGCCTGTTTATGTCGGAGATGTTGACTTCTGCAGTTTTCCTGGTTGGTCTGACCAATTTATTGGCTATTACCTTCCATATTGCAGCATCTTCCTCTTTTGATTTTTCTTTAAGACTGGCCACGATTTTTAAGATTTCGGGGTTGGTCTTTGTGAGTTTCACCAAATTAAATTCCTCCTTATTCTATGAATTCTATGATTTTATCAGATTTTGCAGATAGAATTTCGCATGCTGTTGTGAGAACCTTTTCTGGAGATAGTGATCCATCGGTTTCAATTGTGAATAAGTACTTTCCCTTTTCTCCTTCAACAGTAATTGCCCCTGCTTCACATCCCCTGACACATGTTTTGCACATTGAACAGTTTTCGATGTCAACAATCTCCAAAGTGTTAGCTTCCTCATCAAACTCATAAACAACCCTAGGACATTCAGATGCACATAAACCGCATGATTCACATTTATCTGTATCTATGGTTATTTTTGGGTAGTACTTATAGGCACATGAGGTTGTTGGCTGCCATTTAGAATGTTCCAGTCCAATTCCCAGTTTTGCAACTGCTATGAGTTCTACTTCCTGCCCTTCCTTGAGTTTTAGTAGTGGGATTGTATCGTGTACAGGTACAACGTTCGGATCCTGGGACTGTAAATCACCAGAATACACTGTTTTTGGGCCTTTCTCCTTGAGTAACAAGGTCACACTGCAGCTCGGGCAGTAGTCTTCACAGTCACAATCTGATGCTAACACCATAGATTCTAGGTCTGTTTTTAGTGGTACCAATCCAAGTCTGTGTGCTAAGGCTTCGTCGAAAATTTTTGCATCGTTCTTTAAGATCTCAACCGTTTCAATTGCCATGGTTGGAACTTCAACAGTGGAAATTCTTCGTATGGCATTTATAAAGGCATCGTTGACACCTTCTATTGCGAACAATAGGTGGGTCTCATCCTTTTGTTTGATATCTATTTCCATATTAGACACTCTTCACAGTTTTAAACTCTTCTTCCCCGTTTTCCTCCAGGTCTTCCTGTACCGTCGTGAGGTATTGGAGTTACATCTTCTATTTTACCAATTCTTATACCGGCCCTTGCAAGAGCCCTTATTGTAGCTTGTGCTCCTGGTCCTGGAGTTCTTGGTCCGTTTCCACCAGGTGCTCTTACTTTTATATGGAGTCCGATTATTCCCTTTTCCTTGACATCTTCTGCAGCTCGTGTTGCAGCTTCCATTGCTGCAAATGGTGATGATTCCTGCCTGTCTGCACGAACAACTTTTCCACCAGACCACTGGGTTATGGTTTCTGCTCCTGTGATATCAGTTACAGTTATTATGGTGTTGTTGAAGGATGAGTAAACGTTAGCTACGCCCCATTTTTCTTTTTCTGCCATTTTAAATCACCTTTTTAATTACTCACTTTTTTCTTCTGCAGCTTTGGTTTTGGCCTGTTCCTTCTGGATCTTTTCCATTGGAGATCCTGGGTAGAAGCCTATGGTTTCTTCCTCACCGCTTTTAACCAGATAACCTGGTGCGTTGATCTTCCTACCATCCATTGCTATGTGTCCATGTACAATGAATAATCTGGCCTGTTTGGCTGTGTTTGAAAGTCCACGTTTGTAAACGATGGTTTCAAGCCTTCTTCTTAGAACGTCTTCCACAGTTAAGTCGAGGATGTCTTCGAGTTTAGCATCTGCCTTGAGCATTCCCATCCTCTTGATGTGGTTTAACAGTTGTGCCTTTTCAATTTCAGCGTGTTCTGTTTCTAAACCTAGGAGTAACCTTGCATCTCTTCTGTATCTTTTAACTATGGTCTCTGCCTTCCAAACTTCTTTTTTGGTTCTGAGACCGTATTTAGAAACCAGCTTGTTTTCTTCCTTTATACGTGCTGCGTTCCATGGATGTGATGGTGTATCGTATTGTTTTCTTGCCTTTCTTGGATGTCCCATATCAAAGCCTCCTGTTTATCCTCTTCTTCTCCTAACTCCAACGGATGAACCTTTCCTAAAGGTTGATTTGGTTCTCTGACCCCTTACTGGTAGACCCACTTCGTGTCTTCTACCCTTGTAACTTCTGGTCTTTTTCATCCTGTTTAAGTCGTCCCTTAACCTCATTGTAAGGTCAGATTCTATTAGGTGTACTGTTTCACCTGTTTCGTAATCGTTACGTCTGTTAAGCATCCATACAGGTAAGTCAAATTGTTGTGGTGCTTTAACAGCTTCCTCTAGTTTGAGAACGTCTTTGTCAGGTAGATATCCTATCTGCATTGTTGCGTCGAATCCTGCAACCTGGCAGAGAGCCCGTGAAAGTGCTCTTCCTATTCCTTTTATGTCTGCAAGAGCATTTTCGATTGTTTTTTTACCGTCTACATCCTTACGGGAGATACGGACCATGTGTTTGAATTCCTCTTCCATAAATTAACCTCCACTCTCATTTAATTCTGTTTTGTAATCATAGTATTCTAGAAAATTTTTCAGTCCATCCCTAAAAAATTACTCACTTGGAATAAAAAAATTTAGGTCCAGAAAATATCAGCCCAAATATTTGGTTCTGATACTTAATTTGAGTTTCAATGTAAAATTTGTAAAAACATTTTAACACAAATGGATTTTAAAATTTTTTCTAAAATGTTTGTGAACGCAGGGAGTGGGATTTGAACCCAGGCGGAGACGAACTCCACAAGATTTCCAGTCTTGCGCCTTACCAGGCTAGACTATCCCGGCATGAAAAACCGCCTTTAAACCCATAAACTTAACCGTACAGCACACTGCAAACAGATGGTTTTCAGTATCCATTTAACACCCTACTTAACAGTCCTAGTCCCGAATATGTATTGATACAGTATTCAGTCAGGGTTTAAAGTATTGTAAACGTGTAATTTCAACGTTCCTTTTTGGCCTCGCCCCTAATTTATATTTTTAGAGGTTCTACGGTGTAAATTTTGGAAGTTTTATTTGTTTAAAGAACAGAGTTTTACTTCCACATCTTTGGGTATGTTTCTGGTAGCATAAAAACCTTTTTTATATTTACCATTATACCCTTTTCTGATCTCAGGATTCCATCTGTAGCTTCAACAGTTTCACCTGCACCAACAAGCTCACCCTTCTGTGTGAGCACTCGAACAGTTTCTCCTGATTTAATATCCGGTGAAAGTTCAAGAATTCCGTTGCTTGCCAGATCTGCTCCGTGGCATATTGCATCCACAGCCGAATCCCTCACCACAATTTGTTTCAGATGTGTGACTGCACTTTCCATTGGAAGTATGCATTCCCTGATGGGTTTTTCATCACCATCGTGTTTCAAGTAGTGGTAAGCATCTGTTAGATCTTGAAGTGTTTTAAGTGTTTCGTCTTCAGTGAATGGTCCTGACTTTGTTCTTCTAAGTTCTGCCATGTGGGCACCAATTCCAAGTGCTTCACCAATGTCATGACAGTACTTTCTGATGTAGGTTCCTCCCTCGCAATTTATGCGGAAGAGTACATCCTGTCCATCTATTTCTAATATGTTAACATCGTATATGGTTCTTACCCTCAGCTCCCTTTTGACGGCTGATTTTATGGGTGGTGTCTGGAATATTTTACCTGTAAATTCCTGTAAAATATCGCGTATACTAGTTTCACTGATACTCTCATGCAACCTCATTAGGCATACATATTCCTTGGGAGATCCAAGAAGCATCTGTATAACACGGGTTGATCTGTTGATTCCTATTGGAAGCACACCTGTAACCTTAGGATCTAATGTTCCTCCGTGGCCTGTTTTCTCTACGTTGAGAATTCTTTTGACCCATGCATCCACTTCATGGGAAGTTGGACCCAGTGGTTTGTCCAGGTTCACAACACCGGTATTGATATGTTCTTCAATGGGTCGGTTGTTTGGATCGCATCCGTACTTGGGATTTGTTTCGCCTTCAGATTTTATGAGAAGTTCTGCCATTAAAATGACCTTTTTTTTATATGGATCCCGGAAAATTTAGATCTCTGGCTGGTTTCAAAATTTGAAACCAGAGAAATTCTTGGGATAAATTAAATAAATAATTTGAACTTAAGCTATTGCAGCTTCAAGTTCTTTTTTAATTGCTTCAACATCGTCAGATTTGACTTCAATTTTTTTGTCAACTGGTTCTAGATGTTTAAGGTTGCATTTTCTGTTTTTAATGGTTGATCCAACAACTTCTACGTAGTTGTCATCTATGATCTCAACTATTACACATTTTTCGCCTGCTTCCCTTCCTGCTATTTTAACACATATTCTGCCTACTTCTATTGCTGGCATGTAATCACCTCAGTTACTTTTAATATTATATCTGCAATGCCTTCTGGATTGAAGCTGTGACTGTTTATAACTAGGTCGTAAACTTCCATGTTGTTTATGTCTATTCCATGTATCTCCTGATACCTGGTTGCTTCACTTTTTCCTCTGGCAATAATTTCGTTTTTTACTGTTTCAACTGTTTTGTCTTCCCTCTTAGATATTCGTTTGCATCGAACATCAATGGGAGCAACAAACCATATCTTGAGGTCGGCTTCAACGAAGTACGCTGATAGTCTGCCCTCAACAATTAAGTTTTGTTTTTCTTTGGCTAACTGTGCCTGTCTCTTATCAATCTCTAGGTCTATTTCATCGTTACCCTCGGCATATTCACCAAACTCCAGTATGTCCATACCCTTTTCCTTAGCCATTTGACGAAATATTTCGCCGGCAGAAAGGAAGGGTATTTGAAGTTTCTCCGACAGGATCTTCGCAGCCGTTGTTGTACCGCTACCTGCCAGCCCACCGATGGTGATGATCATTACAACCTAGCCTCTTGTTTGAAAAGTCGGCGAGCACACTCTGAGCAGAGGTAACCACCATAAGGCCTGTTAGGTCTTTTCTTTGACTTTGATAGTTTTTTTATCTGGTATGGTCTGCCCCTTGGAACTGCGTGAAGCTGTTTACCACATTCAGCACAAACATGCTTGTTTGGTAGTTTCTTCTTGTAGTGAAGTACAGTTTTGCCTCCAGGGGTTTTTTTGAATGTTCTTTTGTATGATCTAGATCTGTATCTTAATTCTGGCATACACCTACATCTCCTAAAATATTTTTTTATATATCAAACAACTTTTTGTATCTAATTTTTTTGTATAAAGCAGTGGGAAGTTTCCTGAAACCCCTGCGATATTAAATTCATGAAAATCCTGCTTAGATCCATCTAAATTTTTTCCTCTGTAGACTGTTTTCAGCCAACTAATCTGGTTGGTAGTAGAAAATTTATTCCACAGCTAA
>WASR01000107.1:9810-12499 GCA_009712615.1 Methanobacterium sp.
TCTACATTCCTCCGCCTTTAAGACCCAGGAGTTTTCTCCATACGAAAGACATTGCAAATGAACATAGGATGTACCATCCAAGCCATTCTACTGCCATCACAGGAACTCCTGCAGACTGATGGTAGAATGTGTGGAATATTGGTACCAAGAGCACGTAGTAAGCGAAGCTTGGTAAGTTCAGGTACAATTGGTTTATGAGTGGGTTTCCAGCCATCCAGTAGAATATGAGGATGATTGGGACGAATGTTACTATCATTGGTTTAAATGAGTTGAACATCATCTCCTTCTGGAGCTCCATGAACTTTGCCTGTTTCTTCTGCATTTCTGCCATTGCCTTGGGATCTCCAGATTTCTGGGCCTTCATCATTTCGGATTGGAATCCCTTCATCTCTCCTTGAAGGAACTGTAAACGATCTTGGTCAACCAGTAGTTTGTTTGCCACTGTTATGACAAATGCTACGAGGGTTGCAATTATAAAAACACCTATAATCGCCCCGAAGTATGGATTGTTAGGAACACTGACCAGTGTTAGAAGGGGATTGAATATAGGGTTTAGGATTGGATTTAATATTGAAAAGTCCATTTCTTACTACCTCTTTATAATTTTAAGGTTTTAACCATTTCTTCAACAGATTCATCGAGTTTGTTGTCATGGTTCTCTATGATCTTCACTGTCGCACCTGTCAGTACGGCGTAGGCCATTGATGCGGATCTGTTCATCTCTTGATGAAGGTTTATGTCCTTTAGATTTTCTGAATCCCTTGCTCTGGTTGTGTCACTAATTCTTCTCTTTAATATTTCGTCACCGTCTGCTTCAAGTAACACAAACATGGTTGGCATCAGCTGTTCAAGTACCCATTTAGGAAGTCCTGGTAGGAATCCTGAAGGGGTGCTTATGGTGCAGTGCGTGTCTACGATTATGTTACTTTGTTCTGACTTTGCTCTTATAGTTTGTGCAGCTTCCCTTTGAACCTCCTTCTGGAGTTCTGGTGAAAGTTTTCTGAGTGAATCCCTGTCTTCAACAAGGTTCTTTGCCTTGGCAATTTCCAGCATCACATCACCATAGTTCACATGCACATAATCAAGTTGTTCTAATGATTTTGTAAGCACTGTTGTGCTTCCTGATCCTGGGATTCCTGCAAGTACTACTAATTTCATTTTATTCATCACCTAAAAACTTTCTGAGCATTGGATGCATGTCCATGAGTTGTTCCTGGGCAATTTCTTCGTAGAGTTTGTACAGTATACCAACAGTCAGGAGAACACCTGTTCCTCCTCCAAGTGCACTTGTTAAATCCGCACCGAATGCAAGGAGACCCACGAATGCTCCTCCAAGCACGGTTATTGCAGGGATGTAACGCTTAAGGATCTTTTCGAAGTGGGCCCTGCTGCTTCTGTGTCCAGGTATCTGCATACCCATACCATGTAGCTGTTTGGAAACCTGTTTTGGTCCAATACCACTCAGTTCTACCCATAGTATTGCGAACAGTATACATGATCCAATGAATATTACTGCATAAATCAAGACCCTCAAGGGATCTGTGATTAAGAGACTTAAACTGTTAGGTGGAGTCATTATGTATGCAAATCCATTAATCGCTTTTCCATTTACAACCTGTCCAAGGATGGGGAATCCCAGTTTCTGGAACATGGCTGCAAATAGTTGAATGTTGAGTAACAGTGCACTGGTTAATATAACAGGCATGTTACTTGCGTAGATAAATTTAAGGGGGTACTTTCCCCTCGCACCTTTAACTCCACCGTATGATAGTGGTATTTCCACCCTCATACTTTCTGCGTATACAACTATCAGGAAAACCACTATTGTGGCTATAACTGGTAGTAACAGGTACCATCCAGGCTGTCCAACAGTGAGTGAATATATGAATGCTGGTATTGCACCCTGAGGTACACCTGGTGAGGTTACGCTTGATAGTGGATTTAATGCTCCACTGATTATTGCTCCAGATACACCTGCTGCAATGAAGAGTCCTACACCACTTCCGAATCCCCACTTGGATACAACTTCATCCAAGAATATTATGAGTATTCCACCTATGGTTATCTGTAAAATGAGTAACCACTGGCCTCCAGCTATGTCTGTGGGTAGTGCTCCTGTAAATACCAGAACAGATGCCTCGAAGAGTGTGAATATTATCGCAAGGAGCTTTTGTGTTCCCTGGAAAAATGCTTTATCCTCATGTTGTGAGAGATCTAAATTAAGGATCTTACCACCAACCAACAGCTGCAGTACAATGGATGCAGTAACTATTGGTCCGATACCAAGTGTTATTATGGAACCGAAACTACCTGCTAAAACTGCTCTTAACGATGCAAATTGATCCACTGCTGTTGAACTTAAACCAAATAGTGGTACCTGAGTTAATATAAAATAAAGTATCAGGATAATACCAGTCCATTTAAGTTTCTCTTTAAACGGCACCCTGTAGCTAGGAGACCTAACTTGAGGTAACAAACCGAAAATTGGTTGTAAAGCTTCTTTCAACGACCTTCACTCCTTCCTGGAATAATTTTAAAAAATTGTGGTTAAAGGGTTAATGCTTCTCCACCCGCATTTTCAATCTTGCTTACTGCAGATTTTGAAAACTGTGGGGCTTTGATAGTTAATGCTTTGCTAATTTTTCCTTTACCAAGAACTTTGTTGTAACCTAATTCTGTTACATCTATG
>WASR01000107.1:12509-19425 GCA_009712615.1 Methanobacterium sp.
TCTTCTGTTGCAATTCCCTGGCTCAATAGTTTGTCACTGTTTTCATCTAGGAAATCGACGTTAACAGGGTTGAATACTTGGGAAGCTCCCTGTGGTCTTTTAAATCCATACTTACCGAAGTGTTTTGGATCGAATTTAACCATCCAGGTCCAGTGATGTTTGTGTCCACCAGCTTGGCCCTTTCCTCCTCTATTTCCTGCGCCTCTCCTTTTCTTTGAACAGCCTCCTGCAACTGTTCTTGAGCCTCGCAACTTGCATATTTTCCTTGTTTTTCTTATCATTAAATCACCTTAAGATCTGTAAGTAGAAAATTTTGAATAAAAGGTGTTAGATTGAAGATATTAATATATGTGACCTAGATCATCTTGGCCACAAGTTCATTAATATTTTCCCTTTTACCCAGGCTTCCTCCTTCTTTAAAGCTTTTTTTGGTTGATTCATATCCCTTTCTTGGAGGGTGTAATCTGAAGACTGGTTTAATTCCAGCATCTTCAATTTTTACTTCTCCTTCAACTACGGCCTTTGCAAGGTCTTCAATTGAAGAGTAGTCAGTGTTGTCCTTTACATATTCGTCTGTAACCTTTGCATCGCCTGGAAGTCTTCCACGTTTTGCTATGATTGCAGATAATGTTTCTGCATCCACATCTCCCCAGGTGATGTAGTCCTTAGCCTTTTTAAGCATTCCATCGTAGCTTGGGTTGGTATTGATGAGGACCATATGATTGATTCTTGTAAGGTTTAACATGGACATGGTTTCTTGGATGTCTTTTTTGACTCCTGTTCTGCCCCTTACTCTTAATGCTGCTATCATTTTATCACCTAGAATTATACGCATACTCCAAGATTTTTAAGGTCTTTTGAAGTTGCTTTTACTTTACTGAGCTCTTTTAATGCTTCAAAGACTGCTCCTGCAAAGTTGATGGTTGTCTGTGTCTGACCCATGGTCTGGGACCATACATCGTCGATTCCTGCTAGGCCTAGGATGGTTTTACCAACGTTACCTATTGCAAGACCTACTCCACCAGGTGCTGGTATGAGTGTTACACGGACACTGCCCTTTTTACCTTCTACCTTAAAGGGTACTGTGTGTTCCCTTCCACATACACATCCCCAGTCTCCGCAGCCTCTTCTAACCTTTATAATGTTAAATTTAGCATTGTCAACAGCTTTTCTTATTGCAGGTCCGACCTCTTTGGCTTTACCCTGTCCAAGTCCTATGTAACCGTTTTTATTTCCCACAGCTACTATTACTCTGAAGTTGACTTTTCTTCCGGATTTGTGCATTCTCTGAACCAGGTTCACATCCATGACCTCTTCTTCAAGGTCAGGGAGTAATGTGTCGATGATTCCCAGTTCCATGATTGGAAGGCCCTTATCGAATATTTCATCGATATCGGTTATTTTACCTTCCTTGACCATCTGCCCTAACTGGGTTTTTGGTTCAAATTCTTCTTTAGTATAATTGTTGTTGTTCATTATACCCCTTCCTCAATCTTATTTTTTATTGATTCGAAATGATCAGGTAGGTCTTTTGGAGATAATCCTGCTTTAATGTAACCGGAAAATCTTTTCTCCACCTCTTCATCGGTTAAGGATTCTGCGTAGCTTGCAACGTGTTCTCCCCTTACCCTTTCATCGGATGGTAAAACTACATCGTTGTGTGGTACTTCGAGTCCACCTTCAACTGCTCCCTTGAGAGCTGCGTAGATTCTTGCACCTTTGATGTTGGTTTGTAATCCAATGTCTAACACAGCAGAATCTATTCCTGCTTCCTGTGCCTTTTTAGCTAGTAGGTATCCAGTTAGGTATGCTCCGGATGTGTTCTTTCCACTTCCTAACCATCCCATTTTCTGAACTTCCTTGGAGTGTGCTGAAACTACTGTTTCGTCTCCATTTTCTCCTACAATTATGATCTGGGCAATAGTGTGCTGGTTGGTAATTCTTACAACAAGTCTTGACTTGTCCAATCCAATGAGGTTAAGCCTGGCCCTGTAATCTGTTTTTCCTTCTCTTCTTCTTCTAAATGCGAGTTTATATCTTGAACTTTGTGCCAATTTCATTCCTCCTCTTATCTGAGCAAGTCGTGATCTCTGGCGTAGGTTTTCATGTAGGATTTACTCCTGAACGCTCCACCTTTGGCCATCCTGTAAAGCTTACGATAGGTTGTTTTGTTAATTTCCCTGTTGTCCCTCATGTCCTTGAGGTCGGTTCTAAGTGCTCTGATGGTTGTCATCCAAGCCTTTTTCTTAGGGTTACGGGCGCCCTTTGCACCTTTAATACTTCCCCTACCTTTTCTTCTACCTTTACTTTTTTGTTCCGCTATCTTCTTTGATCTGTAGCTGCTTATTCCTTTCTTTTGCCTTGCTTTTATAGCTCCGCTGTCTATTAACTGTTTAACACTTTCACGAGTAATAGCCCTTGATACTTCTTCGACAGATTCTGGATCTATCCAGACTTTGTTTACTCCTACCTTGAGTATGTCCGCAGCTAATCTCTTTTGAGTAGTAAGATTCATAAAGAAACCTCCACCATCAAACCTTTTGGGTTTGAATATTTTCCTGAAAAATCCTTTTCAGGATCTCTGAGTTTTAAGTCCGTTTCAGACTGTATTTTTTTTATTAAGTTGAATTCATCGTTGGATGAATTTTTTTCCCTTTTACAATGCAGCTGGTTATTTTTTTTGTTCACAACCCCAAAAAAATTTGAAGCTGTTATAAATAACTCCCTAAACCCCTACGGTTTAAAGCCCCTTGTTTAAGATTTTTATTTTAAGTTCCTTGGCCCTTTCGAGCATGTTGGATTTTTTCCTTGCACCTACTGTGGCACTGATCCTGCCGGCCTGGGTAAGTGGATCCAGATTTTCAAGGTCCTTTAAGTTGGAAACCAGTACATCCTGGTATCCTGAAGGGTGCAGTCCCCTGATGTTCCTAGGGGTTCTGTAACCTATGGCTGGCATAGCAGGCTTTCTTGCCTCGTACCTTCGCCTTTTACTGGTTTTTCCCTTAGGTTTTCTGTACTTGTCACCTAGTTTTTTGTACCTGAACCATTCCTGTCTTTTAAAGTTTGGTTTTTTTGGTTTTTGCATGGGATCACCGTTTATTCCTTGCTGACCAGGTATATTCCGTCTTGGAATACCCTTGGGTCTCTTCCCTTAATTTTGGTTGCTTGTTCCATGTTGGCCATTGTTTGTCCCACATGCTCCTTGTTGATTCCGCTGACTATGACTTCGTCGCCCTTGATCTTGACGTCTGCATCCCCAACTATTTTAGCTGATCTTGGATGTCTTTCCCCTAGGAAGTTCTCGATCATGACCTTGTCACCAGTTTTTTTAACTGTCATTGGAAAGTGAGCGTAAACAATTTTCATCTTGTAGTTGAAACCATCTGTGAGTCCAATTATCATGTTGTTGATATGGGATCTGATGGTTCCCAACATGGCTTTTTCTTTCTTTTTTGGGAAACGTGCTTCTACAACAACGTTGTCACCTTCTACTGAGATGTTTATTGCTTTTGCGTTGTTGAAGTTTCTTGTTAGGGTTCCCTTTGATCCCTTGATTGTCACTGCTTCATCAACAGTGACGGTAATTCCTTCTGGAATTGGGATTTCTTCCCTAAGAATGGATACTTGAGCCATTTTATCACCTTAGTAAACATATACGAGAAGTCTTCCGCCAATACCCTTTTCTTTGGCTTCCCTGTGGGTCATGATACCCTCTGGTGTTGTTATTACAATTGTACCAAAGTTTTTGGAAGGTAAGTACCTCTTCTCAAATTTTTCAAATTCATCTTTCTTAACGGCGTGTCTTGGCTTTATTACACCGCACTTGTTAATGTTTCCTTCTAATTCGACAATGAACTGTCCTGCTTTGTCATCGTCGACGAATTCAAATTCACCGATATATCCTTCTTTTTGCATTGTCCTTAAAACATGACCAATCATTTTGGATGCAGGTTTGATTGTGCATCGTTTGTTTCCCTGCATTTCATTGTTTCTCATGTTGGTTAGGGCATCTGCAAGAGGATCCATAAGAGTCAAACTATACACCTCTTAGTTATATTTTTTAAATCCAATTTTGTCTGCAAGTTCTCTGAAGCACTGTCTGCACAACATAAGATTGTATCTTCTAACCAATGCTGAGTGATCATTACATCTGCTGCATTTCCTTGAAGCCTTTCCGTATTTTCTTGGCAAATTATCACCTTATTCTATATTAACCTGAAATTCATTTTTCATGAATTCCATTGTTTCTTCCTTTGTAACCTGGTGCTTGACTGGAACTTTTTTGTTCTGGATCTTCCTTCTTTTGATCCTGTAGCCTGGTTTTTCAAAGGTTATTGCAACATTCATCCCGAATATTCCTATGTCAGGATCGTATCGCATTCCCGGAATATCAATGTGCTCGTGTATTCCAAAAGCAACATTTCCTTGCGCATCAAATTGGGTAGATTTTATGTTGTTTCCTATGCCTTCAAGTATCATTTTAACAGCTTTTGAGGCTTTTTCATTCCTCAGTGTTACTTTACAGGCTATTGGCTGACCTTTCCTGATACCGAATTCAGGGTTGGTTACCTTACTTATGGTTCTAACAGGTTTCTGGTCAGTTATGTTTGTCAGAAGTTTTTCTGCCCTTGCAAGTCTTTCTCCACCTTCTCCTACTCCAATGTTCACGGTAGCCTTAGCTATTTTCACTTGATCCATAGGGTTCATCTATTTGCCCCCTGGTAATGATATAACAGGCTCTTCTTTTCCTAAAACAAAGACGTAGTCAGCCAGTGTTAAAAATATTCCTTCATCAGTCTCTACTTCTACGGTGTTTGGTTTGGATGACTGGGTAATGTTGATCTGTTTAACTTTACCTAGTTCTCCTATGTGTTTACCACCTATGATCAGACCGACTGTACCACTTTCGAATTTTATGTGATCGGTAACTTTCTGTTCTGGAATTTCCACAACAACAACATCGCCTGTACTGTACTGTTTCTCCACAATACAGTTTCTTCCATCATGCAGGTTTAGCTGTGTTTTTCCACCTTTGATGGTGGTTTTGTCTGTGATTCTGCACAGTTTAAATTCTCTGTTTTTCTCACTTATTGGGTGTAATATTAACCTTCCCTTGTGGTCTGGTAGTACCCTGTAAACCTTTTCAGATTTTGGTAGTTCTATTACATCCATGAACCCTACTGGGTATTTGTAATCTTTTCTTGCTCGGCCGTCCACCAGGATATCACCGTTGTTGATGATTATTTTTGCTTCCCTGGCGTTGTCTGCAACCTTCAGAATGTCCCTGACAACTATGAGTAAAGGTAATGATTCTTCGATTGCATGTGGACCTGCACTTGGCTTAACTGTCCACTTATCTTCTTTAGGGTGAATAGGCCAATGAGCTGGTGATTTGAATCGTTTAAGATGTTTTCTTGATCCCATCTTTGCCATTTTATCCCTTCCTCTCTATTATTTCGTTTCTTTCATCGTCTTCAAGATCCAGTTCTAGGATCATGATGTTTGATGGATGAACTGAATGGTAAACTTTGTTTCCATCGGGTTTTTGTACGGACATGCCCTCTATCATGACACGGTAGTTTTTAAGGTCAACCTTTTCGATTTTTCCTTCGTGGTCCTTGAAATCTCCACGCATGACCTTTATGGTGTCACCCTTTTTAACTGGGAGAGATCTCCTTTTGTACTGCTCCCTTAGCTCCTCACTGAGTTTTACGCCCATTAACTTGTGGCGTATGTGTAAAGGTGCCTTATAAATAAGTTTCCTCTGTTTTCTTGGCTGTTTTGACATTTTATCACCGTAATAATCATACTATTATGCTTGCAGCACTGCCTATGGCTGGCCATCTGTCAGCTGCTTCCTTAGCAATTGGTCCTCTTATTTCTGAACCCTTGAGAACTCCTTCAGGACTTACTATTACTGCGGCGTTATCTTCAAACTTGACCCTTAAACCGTCAGCCCTTTTGTACTCTTTTTTCTGCCTGACCACAACTGCTGTTGTGACCTCTTTACGCATGTCAACTGTACCCTTTTTAACTGAGATCACGACCATGTCACCGACACCTGCAGGTGCGAGTCTTCTCCTTACACCCTTGTATCCCTTGACAGATATGATCTCAACTTCCCTTGCACCGGTGTTGTCTACGCACTGTAGTCTTGCACCGATAGGGAGGGCCTTTGTAACATTGGAGGTAATTGCCTTCATTTTACTCTTCTCCCTTAACTTCCACCAGTACGAAATGTTTGGTTTTACTTAGTGGTCTGCATTCTGCTATTTTGACAGAGTCTCCAATTTTAACATCTAAGCAGTCTGGTTTGTGAGCTTTGATTTTGGATTTCCTCTTTTCGTATCTTTCGTACTTTGTGATGAATTTATAAAAACTCCTTTCAACTGTAATGGTCCTTTCTGCCTTTTCACTTGTGACTATTCCTTCTAGAATTTGACCCCTCACTGGGAGGGTTCCATGAAACGGACAGTTGGGATCATCACATTTATTTTTTGGTTCTTTAACGTCGATACCAACCATTTTATCACCTGATATGTCCTTTAATTTTATATTGAAACTTCTAATATTTCGTTGAATTTTTTTATGAGAATATTCGGGATAATTTTCCCTCAGTACTTTCTGAATTTCTTTTTGATCCTGTCTTCAGGGCGGGCAACTATTATCCGACCATCTAAGTCAACAAGACCACCTTCTGGTAGTGTGAACCTGAAGGTTGCCACTCCCTTTGGAATGGTTTTTTCAGATCCATCTGAAACTTCCACCAGTATGGTGTTCCTTGTTTCGTCAATAACTTGTCCCTTTATACCTGTGAGATCGGTGTGTGTACTTTTAACTACCTCTACACCGAGCCCAACAAGTTCGTGTCGGAAGATGGTTTGTGGAGTGATGATAGGCCTCCATGCGTGGTTTC
>WASR01000107.1:19435-19831 GCA_009712615.1 Methanobacterium sp.
ACCTTCGTTTTCAGCCCCTGTCATCGCTATCTCTTATTTCTATGGTGTCAGATGAAAAGCCCAGTTCAGCCAGAACTTCCTTGACCCTTCTTTTATGGTCTCCTTGGAGTTCTATCTGGCCTTTTTTAGCTGTTCCTCCACAGGCACACTTGGCCTTAAGTTCCTTAGTAAGTTCCCTAATATCAATATCGTGTTCATCAATCCCCTCAACTATGGTCATAAGTTTTCCGAATCTTCGTCTAACTGTATAGACCTTAACTTTTTGGATTTCTCTGGCTATCTCCTCGCAGACGCAAAGTTCTTCAGGAAGACCGCATATCTCACAGACTTTCATCGATTTTATTTCTCCTGCTGTTTTTCATTCATTATGGTAAGGACACGTGATATTGTTCGGTT
>WASR01000040.1:0-3938 GCA_009712615.1 Methanobacterium sp.
ATATTAGTCATATTATGCTTTTAAATTTAATATTAATCTACTATTTGATTCTTTATTAATGAGAACAAAAAAATTAAATCGATATGTTTATATGTACTTATCGAATATCTGATAGTATAAGATCATAATAGTTTTAGATTTGAGGTGAGATCATGCCAGTAACAATAGACACAGAAAAGTGCGGTAAAATTGAAAACTGCCCTGGAGAAGGACTTTGTATTAAAATATGCGAAAAAGGGGCCCTAGTAGAAGAAGATGGAGATGTTGTATTAGTACCTGAAAATTGGTAGGACTGCGATTTATGTATACAGAACTGTCCAAATCAGGCCATATCAAAGGCTTAAAGATGAGGAGATAATATGAGTTCCGTAGAGAGGAATGGAGACGAGTCCCGTACCCTAAAACATAACAATGAAAAATGTGTAGGATGTGGAATTTGTTCCAGTATATGTCCAACCAAATCAATTAACAATGGACCCGTACTACCAATAGCACGAGGCCTGGTTGACATGGACTACGTAAATATAAATAAAAATAGTTGCTGTTTATGTGGACTTTGTGCAGCAGCCTGTCCATTTGATGCTCTTGAATTTAAAATTGATGGTGAAGACATTAAAAAAATGGATGAATATCCAAAATGGATTAAAGACGCAGCAATTGATTCTGAAGCATGCATTTACTGTAAAGCTTGTGAAACTGCATGTCCTCAGGACGCAATCAGAGTACAAAGAACCCTCCCAAAACGAGAAGATCTTGTAATTGGTGAGATTGGAGTGGACCAAGATAAATGTATCAGCTGCAAAATCTGTGAAGAACTATGTCCCGGAGATGCAATAACCGTTCAAAAAACCGGAAGAAATGAGTATGAAACTGTTGTTGATGAGGATAAATGTGTATACTGCTTAGTATGTAAGAGAGCATGTCCAACAGACGCTATTAAAGCCGTGTGTAGCTCGTGTGCTTATCAAGATTATAAATTTGACCCTGAAACATTTAAAACTCATGGTAATACTGTTTTAAATCCTGAGTCCTGTGTTAACTGTGGATGGTGTCAGGAGATATGTCCAGTGGATGCTGCAGTTGTGACCAAACCATTTGAAGGAGAAGCTTCTTTCGATGATGAAGCAGAATGTAAAGGGGATTCATGTCATGCATGCCAAGATGTATGTCCATGTAATGCAATTGAAATTGTTGATGGTCAATCAGTGATAGATCAAAGGGTCTGTATTTTATGTGGAGCGTGTGCAAATGTCTGCCCACAAAAATGTATCCAGATCAACAGAACAAAAATCAACCTTGAAAATGTACGTTCCAAATCATGGAACAACATACTTTCCAGTTTAACTACGGGTACTGGGAAGTAAAACCCTATTTTTTTTTATTAAATCATTTTTTTGAACTTTATTTTGATGTTAATTTTTTGTTTGTATCAAATTAATATTGTCCATTTAGCTCTCAGTAATTAATTATTTAATTAACTGACATCAGCACAACCTTTAGTCTATGATAACTTTATAAACTTTCGTAACATAAAATACAGTAGGAGGTCTGAAATGGACAGAACAAAGAATGGACCACAATATAGGCTCAAATTATATGATAAAATAATATTATTGAATAAATAGTAGTTTAATTTGTTAGAAAATATTGATGAGGGCGGTTCCATAATGAAGGCATCCAAAAAGGTGAACATCCCCTACAGAAGTGCACTTAAATATATTGAAGAACTCGAAAATGAAAGTAATAAAAGCATAGTATCAACCCAAAGAGGCGGAAAAGGTGGAGGGGGAGAAAGTAAACTCACCGAAAACGGCAAATCTATCTTGAAAGAGTACAGAAAAGTGGAAAGTATTCTAAAGATGCATGACGATGTTAATGAAATTGAAAGTAATATCGTTGATATCGATCAAAAAAATAAAATTGCCAATATTAAACTAAATAACGAAAATGTTGTTCTTCCTCTCAGGGGAAACTTCGAAGTAGGAGACAAAGTTTTAGTTTTAATTAGCCCTGAAGACGTATTCGTTATGTTAGAACCTCAAGAATCCAGTGTCAGAAATATTTTCCCCGGAAAAATAATAGGAATGGAACTCAAAAACCATCTTGTACGTTTAAATGTTGATACTGGTGAAATAACTCTCTTTGTTGATGTAACAGAATATTCTAGAGAAAAATTAAATCTAACTCTAGGTAAAGATATTTATATCGGATTTAAAGCAGCTGCAATTGCAATGGTTAAAATTTGATTTACTGTTCATAAAAAAATTTTTTATTTTGACAATAATCTGATTTTCTCAAAAGTCTAATAAACAATATATTCCACCTAAAAAAATTTGATTTAATATTCAACCATTTTGTTTTTTCTTAAACAGCAGGAAGCATTCCATAATAGATTTACAATAGAAATTAGCCGAAATGTTCAAATAATCATATTGATAATAATTAATATGACATTATATATCTATATCTGATCACAAGGGAGGGTGAGAATGGATAAAAAAATTATAATATTTGTGATTTTAGCGATTGCGATTGTTGGAATAGGTGTTTATGGATACGGAGTGTATAGTTCCGGTTCTGAAAATGGAACACTTGTAATCTATGCCGCAAGCAGTCTTGCAGGACAAATGAATCAAACCGCAGCAAAATTCGAGTCGCAACATCCAAATGTTAAAGTACAGATAAAGTATGGAGGCAGTTCAGATCTGATAAATCAGATCACAACATTAAACCAGTCTGTGGATATCATGGCTTCTGCTGACTATGGTTTGATCGATAAAAATTTAATGCCTAACTACACAAGTTACAACCTTAAAAACGGCAGAAATGAAATGGTAATTGCATACACTGATAAGAGTAAGAACAGCAGTCAGATAAACAGTGACAATTGGTATCAGATATTATCTCAAAGCAATGTTACTGTTGGAATTGCAGATCCGAACTCAGCACCTGCAGGATACAGAGGAGTCATGATGATGCAACTGGCAAGTACCTACTACAATGATTCAACTCTATTTAACACTGTAATAGGGCAGAATACAGCCATAACATCGGAACAAAATGGTTCAAAAACAGTTATAAACAGTCCAACAAACATTAATCCCACTTCTAAAATTGTTGTGAGGCCAGCAGTTGGAGATCTCATGCCTGTACTCCAATCTGGAGCTGTTGATTATATTTTAGTCTACAAAAGTGATGCAGATCAACAACAAAGTTCAGGAGTAAAATACGTAACACTCCCTCCAGAATTAGCACTCTCAAATACTACATACGAACCTGTATACAAAAACATTAGTATGGTTCAGTTTAGTGGAACAAACAAGAGTAAAACCATCACATTAACCCCTATTGTTTATGGAATAACAATATTAAACAATGCACCAAACAAACAACTAGCAACAGACTTTTTACAACTACTGTTAAGCTCTGAAGGAGTTCAAATAACAAAAGCCAACTTCATCGACCCAATTTCACCTGCAGAAGCAACTATTAACTCAACCAACATTCCAAGCCAACTACAACAATATGTAAAAATGCCTTAAGGAGAACTGTTACTCCTTAAATTTTTACTCTTTTTTTCTTTAAGTACCATATATTCAATATGACACGACATGTATGAACTCTATTTGAACACATCTCCAGACACGAAATCTGAAATATTCAAAATATTAAATACTCCGGTATGAAGTTCATTATTACACATACAGTCATTAGCAGTTTCATTCAGTATTAAAATTAAACAAATGATACAATACATGTAAAAAGAACATAATTCAAACTTATTCTTAAAATCAGTAGTTAATTAAAGAAATGCGATCTAAGCGATAATTCGATATGTTTATATAGACCTATCGATAATTTATTGTTGTAGCACATTTTGATATTGGTTCTAAATTGCCATAACACAGAACAAAACCATTTAGGGAAAAGCCTCCAAT
>WASR01000040.1:3948-18864 GCA_009712615.1 Methanobacterium sp.
ATATAAACCGGTTTATTCAATATGAAATTAGTAAATAAGTGGTGATTAAAAATGGAAGACGTTCTAAACAAGATAGATGATCCATCCATGAAGGAAGATATAAAAAAATTGATGAAGTTCCATGGATATTTAAGTTCGGGAGCTTTAATTGGATACCAGATGCTTAACATCGCAAAAAGAGAACTAAATATAAGTGATGATGAGAAAATTTACGTAACCTGCGAAACACTAAACTGTGTTCCAGATCCCTTTCAAATACTCAGAAGTTCCACAGTTGGAAATAAGGGCTTAAAGGTATTAGATTATGATAAGATGGCTGTTACAGTAAATAAAGCGGCTGGAAAGGATGAAAAATTTGTTAAGGGAATCAGAATATACTTTGACGCTAAAAAAACTGAAAAATATCCGTTACTCCACGATTGGTACATGAATTATAAGAAAGTGAGACATGAAGAAGTTGTACCAATACTGCTTGAAGCAGGAGAAGATGTATACTCTTGGGAATTTGTAGAAATTGAAGTTCCTGAAAAAAAGAAAAAAAATGTGTTGCTTTGTGAAAAATGTGGAGAATCATTCGTATCATGGGATAAAAGCACTATTTGTATTCCTTGTTCTAAGGATGAAAACAAATAATACTGGAAATAGCAGTTCTAGAAAAATTTGTAAATTTAAAAAAAACATTCAATGAATAAATTGAAGAATCAATAGTGTTAAAAAATGGAATTACGCATGGAAATTTATAATTCCATTGGATCTATTTAAATAAAATTTTTTTTTTATAGTTAAATTTCACATCTTTCAATCTCAATAAGGACGGCTTCCTTGTCTCCCTTAGGAACATGCCTCATCTCGATAAGATCATCCTTAACTTCTTCCAAATCAACCAAGATCGTGTTTCTTACTGTGTCACCTTTGACCTGAATCATGACGTTACATACGTCTTTTCCTTTTAAATTGTCTGTTTCTACACTTATAACTTCTCCAGGAGTGAATACTCGGTTATATGATAATTCCAAGTAATCATAATCGTTGACATTCTCTTTCACGTAGGTTATCGCTTCATCACAATCCATTTTCAATATTTTCTCCAAAAGATCAACTCCATAAGTCAGTTAAAATGAAAGTTACGTTTAATTATATTAGACATCTTCAACAACAATGACAGTTAAAACATCGTCATTATTAATATGCCTTACCTCAACAACTTCTTCCTTAATCTCTACCAGATCTAGCTGTATGGTGTCGTTTAAAAGTTCACCATTCACCTGAAGAACCAAGTTCAAACTTTCCAATTCATTTTCATCCACATAATGTTCGACATCTATTACTTCTGTAGGTAAAAATACTCGGTTATAGGAAATTTCAAGTGTATCATACGTTTTTACTTCATTTTTAACGTATTCAATAAGTTCATCTTGGTTTAGTGTGATCTCTTTTTCCATATTAATCACTTTGATTTTTTTATTAAATATAATTTTCTAAAAATAGCCTAAAATAAAAAAATAAAAAAAGAAGAAAGGATTAATAGAGTAGATGCCTATTTTTCTCGGCATCTAACCATAATCTTCCTTTTCCATTCAATGCAATATCTCCAGTGTATTTAATGTATTTTCCACTGAAGTCCTTGCCGTCGATCTCAGGGTTTTCAACGATATCTTCTTGGACGAAACCTTCAAGCAACCTTCCAAGTTCACCGTTTATTACAATGTCCCCGTTTTTCATCTGTCCACCAGGCCATCTTGTAACATCACCATCAATCTGTATGAAACCCTTGGTCATGTGGATACCTGCGAGGATATCACAGTCACCTTTGACGTAGATAGATCCTCCGGATAAACATTCTCCAAGCTGTTTACCTGCATTTCCATGGATGGTTATGGTTCCACCGTTCATTCCTCTCCAGTCCCCGATGTAGGAACATCCGCAGAATTCTCTGGTATTACCCATGATGGTTAATGAACCGCCTTCCATTTCTCTGCCTGCGTAACTTTCAGCATCTCCATTTACAAGTATGGAACCGCCTTTCATCTGGGATCCGCAGTGAAGATCTACTGGACCGTTGACAATAATTTCTCCTGCACCCATT
This sequence comes from Methanobacterium sp., assembly GCA_009712615.1. Taxonomy (GTDB): domain Archaea; phylum Methanobacteriota; class Methanobacteria; order Methanobacteriales; family Methanobacteriaceae; genus Methanobacterium_B. The sequence goes on from WASR01000040.1 coordinate 6,035, forward strand.
TTGGTTCCGATATATTTTACTCTGCCGTAGTCTCCATTGAGTATCATTTTTACTTCTTCTGGAGCTTCTGCAGATCCGTCTACTTCTATGTCAAAGTAGTCAGTAAGTGGAAATCTTGAGTTTCCTATTGGAACCATGTATTTCTCAAAATCTGCCTTTTCCCAGTTGTATACTTCATCTGGAATCAATTCATCGAATTCCAGAGCAATTTGAGAAGTCTTTTTTTGGTTAAAAGTAATTGTTTTCAATTTAACACCCCTATTTACCTGCTTGGACTTCAGTCACGATTGGATTTGGTAAGTACTTGTCGTGAACCTGGTAGTTTTCAAACTTAACAGTGTAGTATCTTGTGAAGTCCGGCATTACCCTTTCCATAACCGCTTTTTCTTGTTCTTCCATTCCTTTTACGTTGGTCCATAAAGTCTGACTCTTTACAACCTTTACGATGTCACCATCTTTAACTAATATTTCACCATCTTTTATTGTGTACATTGCAGTACTGAATCCTTTTTCTATTGCTTCAGGGTTTCTTGATGGATCAATATCGTTAGGGTTTATGTCAAATACAGCAATGTCTGCATTGTACCCTGGTGTGAGTGCACCTCTGTCTTGGAATCCGTAGATTTTAGCAGGACCTGCCCTAGTAATGGTTGCGATTTCATTGAAATCGTATTCCCTTTCTAGTGAAGCTAATGAGGTTCTTCTGTGTGACCATGGGTGAACTTCCCTGTTATCCATCATTTCCTGCCTTCTTTCATTACTCATTAACCAGGAAATAATTCTTGGATAACGTATGAATGGACCTGCGTTAGGGTGGTCAGTTGTTAAACATACCTTCCAGGGGTCATTTACTTTTAGGAATAATTCTAATCCGATAGCCCACTGTAGTGAGTTAACTGGTGCTTTTCCAGAGTAGATAACTGGAACAATTCCTGCTGCGGTTTCAAGTTCTACATCTTTGTTAGCCCATTTTAATCCGCTTAACTTGTACAAATCGAACTCCATAGGAGCATCTGCAGTCATAGTTGTTGTTTCATCTAGAGTTACCTGTCCAACATCTATGGTTATATGGTCGTTCTTGTTGACATAGTCTGCAATGTGGTCTGCACCGGAATCTGCATCTCTCCAGCTTGTTCCACCGTATGCGTGGAATTGAGCATGGGTCAAGTGCATTGTCTGGCCCCTTACAGTGCTGTTCTTTTCTATGTCCTTGAGTGCATCCATGGTTGAAACAGTTGTTGGGTAGTTTCCTGGGTGTCCAAGATCGTTAGGGTGTACGTGCACAGAGTGTGGCATTCCTAACATTTCGTTTGCTTTTGCTAGTGCTGTAACAACTTCTCTTCCAGTTACATCCCAGTATGGAGCAGGGTCATCCAGTCCGTGAACATTCATTCCCCATCCCCATGCTTCACTTCCACAAGGGTTTACTATTTTTACACCGTAACATTTAGCGATCTTTAACCATGCGGCTACAAATGCTGCTAAATCTTCAATTTGGTTCTGTTTTGCGTACTGTAAAACAAACCAGTTGTTACCAAACAATGACAATGGTACAATATCCAAGTTTGGTATGGAGTTGATTTCTTCGTGAGTGTGTTTAGCTTCTAGTGGTGGTACAGCAGCTTCTACAACAGTTCCATATCCCATTCTGGAGTATCTGTATCCTGTTGATGGACAGCTTGGTATAGAAAATCCACTTTCGGATCTTGTAACATCTGTTTTGTGTGTAACACCTTTTCTTGAGTCTTCAGGCCTGTATATTCTACCTACAACCAGTTTTGGTCCTGCAACGTGTGCGTGAGGATCAATTCCTGCAGGCATTACAATCTTATCTGTAACATCGAGAACTTTAGCATCGGCAGAAACTGAATCCACGATTTTTCCGTCCTTGAACATTACGTCCTTTTTCTCTCCTGCTACTTTATTCGCAGGATCGTAAACAATACCGTTTTTTAGTACGTATTCCATGAGAATCACCTTATTTACTTGCTAAAGCTCCTTGTTCAGCTTTAATTTTTTTAACCCTTTCTAATAATTCTTTTATAATCCATTCGTCGTCCCTACAACTTTCAGGTTTGTCGATGGCTTTTTTCATCCAGATTGGAACACCGTCCATCCTGTAACTGGTACCTCCAACTTCGACACCAACGAATGATCCTGGAAGAACAACATCTGCAATCTCGGTAGAAGGTCCCCAGTGTATATCCACCTGGATAACTGGAATTTCTGCGAGGTGTTTGATTGCTCCACCTGGGTAGTGTGCACCAGGGTCTGCTGCAATTACCATGAAAACATCACATTCTTTTCTTGTTAAAAGATCTATGGTGTTTGTTTCTCCGTTCATGTATCTCTGGTATCCTCTTGCGAAGTCAACTCCGTATGGGAAACCTGTTTCAAATGCCATGAAAATGTTGAATCCATTCACGTTGAAGTGACCCCTCATAGGCATTAAAATCCATTTGGTGTAGCTGTTTAAGTCTGCTACCATCTGGATAGCTATATCAATGTTTCTCTGTTTGGATAATGTATGGGTTAAACCAAGACCAAAGAACAATGCTCCGAACTGAACATTTTTCATTGCTTCAGCTAATTCTTCGACGTCTTCCTTAGGAATTCCAGAAATAAATTCTTTTTGAAGTTTTTTACCCTTTAAAACTGCTCTTATAGCGTTGTAAAATTCGTAATCCCCATTCTGTTCGAATCCTACCCATATATCGGACATTTTAGCTGTATCACTGTATTTTGGATCGAGTGTAACAACTGTTCTGTCGAATCTTCCCCTTGGCCTGAAGTATCCTCGTGGGAAGGTACTGTACCTTGCCATATGTCTTGGGTGGGAGTTCATTGCGTTACTTCCTGTGTAAAGACACATGTCTGCCCTGTTTTTAACTTCTCCAAGTGTACTTATAGGATATCCTGCGTTCTGAACAGCCTGAAGTGAAGGACCGTGACAGATGGTTGCCTGGTTATCCAGAACTGCTCCAACTAGTTCACCGAGCTCAAGACCGTGGTGCATGGTTTCAATGGAAGTTTCACTCCAACCATAAAATATAGGCCTTATTGCACCAGCAATGAGTTCTGCAGCCTTATCTAAAGCTGTGTCCCAATCTGTTTCTGCTAATTCTCCATCTTCGCCCCTTATCATTGGCACCATTAATCTCTGATCCATGTCTTCCATGATCTTACTGGCACCGAGTCTGCATGCGTGTCTTACACCTACAACATGCCCATCTTTAATTAAATAATCTAAATCGTCACAGTTACATCCGCAAAAAGCACATGTACAGTTTTCTACGATACTATCGTAGTCTGTTACTGGTGGTTCGTAATTTGCCATTTAAACTGCCTCCTTATAATTTCTTGTAGACAGGCATCTCCCCAAGTGTAGCAAGATCTTTGATGCCTTCTTCATCCTTAACGTATTTTTTGTATACTGCCCTCATTAGGTCAGCCATTAACAGAACATCATCATCTGTTTTTTCCACTGTGCACATGATACCCTTGTATGTTGGGTCACAGCAGCAGTAGGTTTCAGGACTCACAACTACATTTGCCCATGGTCCCTTTGGTATGAATATTGTTCCTTCATGAGGTGCATCTCTGGAGTGTGCTGCATTAACAACTACTTCTCCCCAGTCAGAAATAACTTTAACATGGTCCCAGTTGGATACTCCGAGTTTTGCCATGTCTTTAGGATCCATGTATGCTACTCCAGCCACTTTCCTGTATTCATCTTTAAGGGTGGATCCTCTTTTTTTGCATGCTCCTTGGTAAATGTCAGAACCTGTGTTCAACATTACGTCCAATTTGTTTCGTAATTTTGCGTTAGGTTCGTCAAATTTAACAACCTTTGGAATTGCCGGTTTATCTACATAAGTCACAATTAACACCTCATTCTAGCCAAATTGCGTCAGTAGGACAGAATACCTGACAGGTCCCACATTTTGTGCATTTATCTTCGCTAAAGAGTTTGATTACTCCATTTTCGACCATCATAATTGTTTCTGTTGTTTTTGATCCATGTCCGCCTGAAACCTCAGGACTTATAGAAACATTTACAGGACATGCAACAACGCAAACTCCACATCCAAGGCAGTTGTCTTGGTTTACTTTAAGTTCCATGTTATCACCTTAGTTAGTTTTTAATGAATCAATACTTTTCTGCCAAGATTTTGATTTGGTAGGTGTGCATTTGATTCCAGTTCGTTTAACATCAATTGCTTCTACTGGGCATACATTTTCGCAAGCACCGCAGTAAATACAGAACTGTTCATCTTTCATGAGTTTATCATCTAATGTTGCAGGTGCTGATGATTTAGGGAAGAACAGCACATCACATGGGCATACATCCACACATGCTCCACAGGTTGTACATTTGTCTAGGTCTAAGTTCAGTTCACCTTCGAATGGTTTTTCAACCTTTGCTGCGTCTACTGGGCAAACTTCTTCACACCATCCACATCTTACACATGCGTCATCATCTATGAGTGCTTTACCAGTTACTTCAGCATCCTTAGGATCGAGGTCATATTCACCGTAGGAACAGGTTCTGCATGCTGCCATTATTGCATCTACAGGACATGCTTTCTTACATACTAAGCAGTAAACACATTTGTCCTTGTCTACAGCGATGTCGAAATCTTCTGGACCTTTTTGATCGATAGTTATAGCATCTGCAGGACACATTTCTTCACAAATACCACAGTCTATGCATGTTTCCTTGTCAATGTCTATTTCACCAGTTACAAGTTTGGATCTGTCTGGAAGTTGTCTTGCAACAGTAATTGCTTCCCTTGGACATGCCCTTTCACATGCTTTGCAGTATATACATGTGTCATCGTCAATTTCTGCAGATGAAATTAATTTAGGATAAGTTTCAATTTCAGAAATTGGTGTTCCGTCCACAGTGAATTCAAGTGCATCCACTGGACATCCTACACTACACATTCCACATAATACACATTTTTCTTCATCTATTTCTATTTTTGATTCATCAATATCGTTTCTTACAATAGCACCAACAGAACCTAGTTTAATTGCTCCAACTGGGCATATTGTTTCACAAACGCCACAACCAACACATGATTCATCTTTGAATGACAGCTCTCTATCTTCTTCAGCTGATCTTTCAACGTTGAAATCTTTGGCTTTGACTTCTTTTATATTTGCAGCCATTATTATTCCTCCAAAATATTAATTGAATTAGTAGGACATTTTTCAGCACAAATTCGACATCCACAACAGATATCAGAATCTATGTGTGCCTTTAGATCATCCAAAACTATGGCATCTATCAAACATGTATCTACACAAATTCCACAACCAATGCAAGAATCTTTAACTTCGACACTGTACTTGTTGACCAAACAAGTTTTCACTATGGTTTTCGTTGCTTCCTTGTCTTCAATGATGGCATCAGTAAAAACCAGAAAATCTCGTGGTGAGAACTCTCTGACGATCTCAGCTATCTCTATTGATCCTAAAGAAATATTTCTACCATTTAAATAATGAGAAAGTGTGGATTTATTAACATTAAGCATTTTAGAAATCTGTTTTTGACTGTAACCGTCTCTAACAAGTTCTAAAGCCGCTAAATATTTCAATCCAGAAGCTATGTGTTTTGGCATATGGACTCCATTGTGTATTAACTACACCTTTGATTCAATATATTAATATAGGTTTCTACAAGGAACATATAGATAAATATATATATTGTATTGTAGTGATCACAACTTTCTTGTTCCAGTCTAAACACCCCATTGACTGTTTAAATCAAACTGGATGTTTCTTAAAAATAATAAAAGAATAAAAGAACAGGTTAATTAAACACTGCAAAAATTTAATCTAGGATCTTTTCCACCCTAACTGCACACACCTTGAACTCAGGTGTTTTTGATATTGGATCGCAGGCTGAGTTGGTTATGACGTTGGTAGCAGATTCGCCAAAGTGGAAGGTCATGAAAACTACTCCAGGTCTGCATCTGTCGGTGATTCGAACTTTAGGTTTTATTTCTCCCCTTCTAGATACCACTTTAACAGTTTCATCAGCCTCAACCCCCATTTTCAAGGCATCTTCTCTGGAGATGTCGATATAATCTTCCCCATATAATTTTTTCAATCCTTCGACGGCACCTGTCATTGTACTGGTTTGATAGTGATAGATGCTCCTGCCAGTTGTGAGAATTAGGGGGTAAGTTTCATCTGGCAGTTCTGCTGAAGGTCGGTAGGTTAATGGAATGAATTTAGCCCTTCCACTTTCTGTTTTGAATTCTTCTGTGTGGAGTATGGGCGTTCCTTCATGTTCCTCATGATGGCACGGCCACTGTATTCCCTCATCATCAATCCTACTGTAGTTGATTCCAGCAAATGATGGTGAAACTTTGGCCACTTCATCGTAAACTTCACTGGCGTCTTTATAATCAAATCCTTTTGCACCCATCTTCTTAGCTAAGAGGGATGTTATCAACCAATCTGGTTTTGATTCTCCAACTGGGTTTATTGCTTTTCGAACCCTTTGTATTCTTCGTTCTGAATTTGCAAAGGTACCATCCTTCTCTGCATAACTGCAGCCTGGAAGAACCACATCTGCCATCTGAGCTGTTTCACTCATGAAAATATCCTGAACAACCAAGAAATCTAGAGACTTCATTGCTTCCTTGATATTTTCTGTGTCTGGTTCACTTGTAACAGGGTTTTCCCCTACGATATACATAGCCTTAATATCTCTGTTTTTGGCCGCAACAACCATTTCAGGGAATGTTAAACCCTTGGATTTGTTGAGTTCTACTTCCCATGCAGTTTCGAAACTTTCAATGGTGTTTGGATCGTCTAATTTTTGATAGCCTGGGAAGGTGTCTGGAAGGCATCCCATATCACATGCACCTTGAACATTGTTCTGTCCTCTGATGGGATTCACTCCCCCAAATTGTTTCCCCATGTTGCCTGTTAAGAGTGCTAAATTTCCCAGTGCAAAAACATTTTCAGTTCCATGTGTGTGTTCTGTGATTCCTAATGAATACAGTATGGATGCTGGTTTAATGGATGCGTAGGTCCTTGCAGCTTCCTTTATGAGTTCCCCATCAACTCCGGTTATGGATTCTACTGTTTCGATATTGTAAGATTGTAATGCCTCTTTAAACTCTTCAAAACCTTCACTTCTCCCATCGATATATGCTTGATCATGTAGTTCTTCATCCACGATCACCTTCATCATGCCCATGATGAGTGCCACATCAGTACCAGGGGTCTGATTCATGACAATGTCCGCGTGTTTACACAGATTAATATTCCTTGGATCAGCAACTATGAGTTTGGCACCATTTTTTACTGCTTCGATTATGCGTAAACCCAGTACAGGATAGCTGGCTGTTGGATTGGTCCCTATAACAAATAAACATGAAGCATCTTTAATCTCATCTATAGAGTTACTCATAGCTCCACTTCCAAATATCCTGGCTAGACCTGCGACAGAGGGTGCGTGACATGATCTTGCACAGTTATCAACATTGTTAGTTCCCATCACAGTTCTGGTAAACTTTTGAACAGCGTAGTTATCCTCATTTGGACATCTTGCAGATGAAATTGATGCAAACTCATCACCCTTGTATTCAGATAATTTCTGGGCAACGTGATCCAACGCTTCATCCCATTCAACCTCTACAAATTCATCATCTCTCTTAATTAGAGGTTTTTTAAGTCTGTCAGGATGGTTAATGAAACTGTATCCAAATCTACCCTTTACACAGAGATTACCCTTGTTTACAGAGTTTTCTGTATCTCCTCTTGCACTGACTATCTTGTCTCCCCTCACACCGAGGTAAATGTTACATCCCACACCACAGTATGGGCATACAGTTTTAACTTCTCTTGCAGGTTTTTCTGTTTCTTTTGGAACGAGTGCACCAACAGGACAGGCTATCATGCATTCGCCACACGATACACAAGAGGATTCTAGGAGTGGTTTATCACCAAATGTTGTTATTTTTGTATCATATCCTCTGAATCCAAAATCTACAGCATTGACGGCCAGGAGCTCACTGCAAGTTCTGACACATATACCACATAGTACACATTTCTTGAGATCCCTTTCAAAGAAGGGGTTAGAATCATCCACAGGAATATCCATTATTTTTCGTCTTAAACCGCCGAGATCATCACGATTAATTCCTAAATAGGCTGCAATTTCCTGTAATTTACAGTTATCATTTTTTTTGCATGTTAAACAGTCCACTTCATGATTTGCAATCAGTAGTTCTGCAGACAATTTTCGAACCCGGTTTATCCGGGGATTATCTGTTGTTATTTTCATTCCATCATGCACTTTTGTTTCACATGCCGTGATAAGACGTCCCTCTTCATTTTCAACGAGACAAAGCCTGCAAGATCCCCATGGCTTTAAACCAGGATAATAACATAGATTAGGTATGTAAATATCGTTTGAAAGGGCTGTTTCCAGTATTGTGCTCCCTTCATCGGCATTAATTTCTACACCATCAATATTTAGTGTTATTTTATTGTTCTTCATGTTATCGTCAATAAATTCCCTTTTTAAATAGTCAGCTTTCTATATATTAAGTTCATGAAAAATTAGGATTATACACTCACATATATGCTAACATCATATATATTTAAGTAGCCGAAGCCAGAATTATGAAGAGTAGAATTCGGTTTTAAATATTTAAAGATGATTTTTAAAGGTGGCACATGAGGATTATAGCGGTTGTTGGTACCAAAAACACGGGCAAAACTACTCTTGTGACTAAAATAGTTGCAGAATTAGTTGAAAGAGGATTTAAAGTTGGAACAGTGAAACATACACACCACCAATTCGACCTTCCAGAGAGAGATACTGGAAAACACAAGGCAGCCGGAGCTGAAATAGTTGCAGGAATTGGAAGTGAAACATTTATCTCAATCAAAGATTCTGTGGACCTAGAAAAGGTTCTTTTGATGATGAAATTCATGAAAGACCTTGATTTTGTTGTAGTAGAAGGATTAAAAGAATCTAAATACGCAAAAATCTCCACATCTGACTTTACAGATGAATTTACAATTGCAAATGTTGATGTGTTTAATATGGATGATGACCAACTCTGTTCCATTGTAGATCTAGTGCTTGAAAGAAGTTTTGGTATGGTAAACGATCTTAACTGCAAAAAATGCGGTTATGGTTCATGCGATGATTTTGTACATGCAAAACTTCAGGGAGTTGCAGATGCAAGTTACTGCAGATCAGAATCAGATAGGGTCATACTGAAGATCAACGACACCATGATCCCTTTGAATCCATTCGTGAGAACATTTATAGATGAAACTGTGCTTGGCATGGTAAAATCATTGAAAACCGATGAATTCGGAGCAGAAAATCTTAACAAAATTGAACTTCTGATAAGAGATAAGCATGAAAACGATTAACATTGAAAATAAGGTTACTGATAATTTTAAAAGGCCTTTAATATCATTGAGAATATCCATAACAAACAGGTGCAACGTAAAATGTTTTTACTGCCATCACGATGGAATTGTACCTCAAGATTATGAAATGACCCCAAAAGAAATTGAAAGAATTGTTACAGTTGCTAAAGAACTTGGAATTGAAAAAATAAGACTTTCTGGTGGTGAACCACTCGTCAGAGATGATATTGTGGATATGGTTTCAAGGATAGCAGATGTGGGATTTCGAGATATTTCATTAACAACCAACGGCATTCTCCTTGAAAAATATGCTGAAAAATTACATGAAGCCGGACTAACCCGTGTAAATGTAAGTTTTGATACCCTAAATCCAGACACCTACAGTTTCATTACAAAAAGGGAGTACATGGATATTGCCAAAGCTGGAATTCAGAGGGCTGTAAAATCTGGATTGAACCCAGTCAAAGTTAACATGGTTGTTATGAAGGGAATAAACGACAACGAAATATGGGACATGTTCAAATTTTGCAGAGAAACTGGAGCAATATTGCAGCTCATAGAACTTCTAAAAACAGAGGCTGAAAAACCTGGAAGCTTTTTTGATAAATACCATTATGATATGGGAGAACTTGAAGATGAACTAACAGAAATGTCAGATCAAGTTAAAACAAGAAAATTCATGCAGGACAGGAAGAAGTATTTCGTTGAGGGTGGTGAAATAGAGATTGTCAGACCAATGGATAACACAGAGTTCTGTAAAAATTGTACAAGGCTTAGGATAACTCCCGATGGGAAGATCAAACCCTGCCTTCTCAAAAATGACAATCTGGTGGATATAATCGAACCCATGCGTAGAGGTTATACCAACGAAGAACTTAAAAAAGTATTTTTAGAGGCTATAGAACACAGAAAACCCTACTTTACTGATGGTTGCCATGCTAAATCCTGAAATTATTTTGTGAATTATTTGATCCCTTACATTTCAATCATTTTTTTCTTCTCTGGATGATTCAGTACTTCGATACCCTTTCAATTGCATTGTACTTGCCTGAACAAAGTTCAATACAAGTACCACATTTTATACATTTTTCAGTATCAATGGAATGTATGTGTTTTTTTGTGCCAGAAACAGCCCCTACTGGGCATGATTTCAAACATAACATGCATCCCTCACATTTTTCATCTATAACCCTGTAGTTAATCAGTTCTTTACATAAAAGGGCTTTGCATTTCTTATTTTTAATATGGGAAATGTATTCATCTTCAAAATATTTTAGAGTAGTGAGTATAGGGTTGGGAGATGTTTGTCCAAGTCCACAGAGGGATCCATCCCGGATTCCTTGAGAAAGTTCACGTAAAAGATCGTTGTCTCCCTCTTTGCCTTTACCCTGAGTTATATCACTTAATATGTCCAGCATCTGTTTGGTTCCCAATCTGCATGGAACACATTTACCACAGGATTCGTTTTGTATGAATTCCAGGAAATATCTGGCAACATCAACCATACAGCTGTTTTGATCCATTACAACAAGCCCACCTGAACCCATTATGGCTCCTGCCATTGTTAATGAATCATAATCTATTTTGGTATCGAGGAATTCTTCAGGAAGGCAGCCTCCAGAAGGTCCTCCTATCTGAACAGCCTTAAAATTACCATCGTTGTTAATTCCGCCCCCGATATCGTAAATAACTTCTCGAAGTGTGGTCCCAAGTGGAACCTCTATCAATCCTGGTTTTTTAACATTACCCACCAGAGAGAAGGTTTTTGTACCCTTACTTTCAACTGTTCCAAATTCTTTGAACCTTTCATGGCCCGTCTGCATAATGAGTGATACACTGGCCATTGTTTCAACATTGTTTATTACGGTGGGTTTTCCCCACAAACCTGCTGTTGTTGGAAATGGGGGCCTTGTTCTGGGCATTCCCCTTTTACCTTCGATTGAAGCTATTAATGCAGTTTCCTCACCACAAACAAAAGCACCTGCACCCTCCTTAATTTTGATTTCCAGATCGAATCCAGTTTCTAGGATGTTCTTTCCAAGCAAACCCATATCCTTCATTTGTGATATTGCATGTTTCAATCTTTCAAGTGCAAGGGGATATTCAGCCCTGCAGTAAATATATGCCTCTTTAACTCCTAGAGTATAGGATGCTATTACGATTCCCTCTAGCACTGAGTGGGGGTCACTCTCCAGTAATGATCTGTTCATAAATGCCCCAGGATCTCCCTCATCAGCGTTACATATCAAATATTTTTCTTCAGCCTCAGAATCAATGCAGAACTGCCATTTCATCCATGTGGGAAACCCTGCTCCTCCTCTTCCCCTTAGACCGGAACTTTTCATCTGTTCAATGACCATTTCAGGTTTGGTTTTGAGTGCAGAATTCAGTCCACTGTAACCTCCCCTAGCAATATAATGTTTGATATTGGAAGGGTCTATCAACCCACAGTTTCGAAGTATCCTCCTAACTTGAGGTTTCATTACTGGCGTTTCAAACAAAGAGGGAATTTCTTCAATTTCATCGGCACCTATGGTGCCGAGTGCGAATTCAGGTAAAGGATTGTTTCCCTGTAAATATTCATTTACAAGTTGTTTTACCAAGTTTTTAGTTACCTGGCCATAAAAAATTGCTGGATGACCTGGTTTGATTATTGTTATCACTGGTTCGATATAGCACAACCCTATACAGCCCACTTCGATGATCTCAACATCCAATCCTGCTTCTGCAATTTCTTCCTTGAGTACTGAGGAAATTTCTTGTGCCCCTGCTGATCTTCCACAGGTTGCAGAACCCACAGCTATCACAGTTTTATCCTCAAGAAGCAAATATTCTTCCTGTGATTCCTTTAATAGTTGTTTATATTTCATTATTTACCCTTGTTCCTTACATTTAGCCATCTGATTTGGATTGTCTTTCAATCCTTCGAAACATCTTCTTTATATCCTTCAGAGTCATGTTTGATTCAACATCATCATTTATCATTGCACAAGGTGCCAGTGCACAGCATCCTAAGCATCCCACAGATTCCAGTGAATATTCCATGTCAAATGTTACTTCACCTTCTTTTATACCTAAATGTCTTTCAATTCCTTCAATAATTTGAGGAGCTCCTTTAACATGACATGCTGTTCCCTTGCAAACCATGATATGTTTTTTTCCCACAGGAGTGAATCTGAACTGCGTATAAAAAGTTGCAACCCCATATATCTCACTTTCTGAAACTCCTGTAAATTTAGAAACATCTGTTATTGATTCTTCCGATAGATACCCTAAATTAGCTTGAATATCCTGAAGAAGAGGTATTAATTCCGATTTAGTCCCTTCATATGTAGATAAAATTTCAGTTAAAGTTTTAGTCATTAAAATTCTCCATTAAAAATTAGATCTCGATGAAAATATTATAGATTTAATGA
>WASR01000279.1:0-12131 GCA_009712615.1 Methanobacterium sp.
CCTCAAGATCATCGGCTTTTATCATTGGATCAAGCTGACCATAACCCAGCATCTCCTGGGAGATCTGGGTGGCAAGTCTGTCCACATCCCTGACACCTTTACTTCTTAAGAATTCCTTGACCTCTCCAATGAAACTGCCCTCATCAATCCTGAAATCTTCACCCTGGGCAACAGCAACTTCAACCAATTTTTCCCTTACCTCGGAGAAGATCTCTCTTTCATAGTCTGAAAATTTAGGTAAGTTTACGTTGTAGGTAGGTATGAGACCATCCTCTACAATCTCAGCTTTAAGGACATTAGAAACTTTCTTAACAGTTTTAGGGCGCCTTGAAGGCCTTTTCATGACCTTATCAAGATTAAACTCAGGTTCTTCAGACTCTAAAGATGTTTCTTCCGTAACTTCTTCTTTATCCTCTGATTTGCTCTTAAAAATGTCATTAGATTCTTCAACAGTATCCTCATCTGAAGCAAATTCACCTAGAAGATCCCTTAGGATTTCTTTTCGTTTATCTTTCATAACTCTCAACTATTTATATTATTTATCCAATATTTAAGCATATGGAAATCCAGTGTGGGTGTGGGTTGGGTTGTGTCGAGAAGTCAGATACAATTTTAAAGGGGATTAAAGAGATTACAAGTCCCTGTGAAAACTGCTCGGATCCCAACTTAAAAAAGTTCAAACCATTAACTGAACAGATTGACGTTGAAAAACTCGATGCTAATTATGGGCGATGCACCTGTAAAAAGAGACACCTTGACTTGGTAATGGGACACGTATTAAAGATACTGATCGAATCCGGAGACAGGGATAAAAAATCTACACTTAGAAACTGCTGCACGCCACTAATAACACCAGCTTATCCGTCAAATACAGCACCGTACCTTTCAGATAATTCTGTGGTAATTTTAACCGATAAAATAACGAAAGAATCTGCATTTAGGATTGTTGATGAGGTTCCAGAGATAAAGGGAGTAATAAAAGGGAACATCAAAAATGTTGTGGGTATAAAGGATGCTAATTCAGAGCCCAACGTTTATGAACTACTTTCTGGTTGTGATATGCGTTGTGACATAGTATCCACCAGGAATGGTCCTTTATGCATCTACCGGAATCAATCGCAGATACACTTGGAATTCTCAAAACCAGTATCTCCCAAGGTTCAGATACTCGAAAAATATTTGGATAAATATGAAAATCCCAGCATCATGGACTGCACATGCGGACCAGGAACCCTTGGAATAGCCGCCCTTAAATATGGTGCTAAACATGTGGTTTTTAATGATTTGTGGCGTCCTTCCATAGAAATGACTGTTTTAAATCTTGAAGTTAATGGTTTTGAAGTGGAAGTTCTGCATTCAAATGGCAGTCTTGTAGCAGAAGGGAAAAATTTCAGGGTTTACTGTGCAGATCTCATGGAACTGAAGGATGATATTGACGAAAAATTCGATCTGTGTATAGTGGACACATTCCCAGGTGTAGACACCGATGAATTTGTTGAAGCTGCGAAGCATCTTTGTTCAGAAGTGGTTATCATATAGGTTTAAACTAAATTCATGTAAACGACTACTGCTGGAACAATCAGAACCCCCATTAAGTTGGATTTATTCACACCCACATAATGAGGAATCAGTCCCAGTGAAATAGATGTTAAATAAAGAATAACCACATAAAATAGGTTTGAACCATCTTTTACTGCGAAAATAACTACCAACAGAGACATTAAGATTATTACTGATCTGGAAAGTTTGTTGTAATTTAATTTATGAATATTTTTTATCATGAAATCTCCAAGGACTATACAGAAAAAAACTGATATTGAAACTGCGGTTATGGAAACAAATACAAACATTACAAGAAGTTGAAGATCGAAGTTTTGGATGATCTTATCTATGTACACCGCAACTCCACTCCTTGGATTGCCTATAATGTATATGGTTATGAGAGAAAATAACGCATCAGAAACATTTACCCCACTCATCGCCACTAAAAAACTCTCTCTGGCCTCTCCAATCTCCCCACTTCCGCTCATTTCTTGTGCCAATATACTTCCCTGTGCAGGGCCCATACCTGGCAAAAATCCCAGTATGGTTCCAGCAATTCCTCCCGCAAATATGCCCCTTGCTATTTTACTATCAAACCTTAGGTTGTGATCTTCGTGCTGGTGAGGGAGATGAGAATTCTGTGATAAACTGTATATTAATGTGCTAACCCCAAAAAAGCCTGAAAAAATTGTTAACAACAGTACATTTGGAGAAACAGTGCTGTTTAAACTTGCCCAGCCAATAATGCCCGAAAATATAAAGATTACCGAAGACCAGAAAATCTCATAAATTCCCTTATTTAATCTTAAAATCATGTAAATAGCTGTAAAAGTGAGTATTAAAGCAATATACAGTTTAATAATGGAATAAAATCCCGGTAAAAGCATTATAAAAATTGGGAGTAGTACAACGGTAACCATAAGCGATCCAAAACCTCCCAATGTAACAAGCCTAATTGCTTCTTTGCCCCTTCCATGAAGCATGAGATAATGACCCGGCAAAACTGAAAGGACTGTTCCTTCATCAGGTACTCCCAAAAACATTGTTGGAATGAAATCTATTAATGAGTGGGATATTGAGAGTGATATTAAAAATACTGCAAGGTACTCAGGAGAAACATAGGTCATCAAATATGCAGACGATGAAAATACAAATGCTGCAACTGTGTTAACATGAATCCCTGGAATTAAGCCCGTAAATACACCAACTAGAACTCCCAATACACAGGCTAGAATAAGATCAAAAAATTTTATCACCACAGTAGTACTATGGATCTTCAAGTAATTATGATTAATTGATCAATTTGTATTACATATTCATTAAACAGATCCTAATTTTTCGATATCAATGGTTCTTATGATTATTGGCATTCATATCACGGTCCAAATTATTAGGATAAAAAAACAAGCCTCATTCATTTGTTGATTGATTAAGAAGGATAGTCTACTAATTTTAATTCGATGCCCGGCCTAAGTTAATTTAATTCACCATCAAACCCAAATTTCTTATTAATCATGAATTTTATATTATTAGTAATCAAATTTTCATTATAAAAAAATAGTTATAAGGTATTCTCAAATGAAAATGCTACTGAATTTGAAAGATGCCCTTGATTATGCATTAAATGGATGGTACAATCTACTTTTTTTAGGTTTAATATTGTTTTTAGCCGAAAATATGTACACACTTCCTGGAAATCCTCCAGGTTTTGATCTGTATGATTTTTCTGTATTGCTGATCATTGGATTTTTGTGGATCATTGAATCTGGATATATTTTCCTAATTCTGGAAAGTACTGTGCACGGTTCAGATAAATCTCCCAAATTTACTGGGTTTAAATCAATAATGATACATGGAGTTAAGGAAAATTTGGTGCTTTTTTCCTATTTGATCTTTCCAATAATTTTGATAGGTATAGCAATATTGAATGGAAAAATTTTAATGAAAGTCCTGGAACTTAATCCAAATGTGATAATGTACTACTTAAATTCATCTAGAATGCTCTATTTCATTATCGTGTTTGGAATGTTTGCCATAATATACTTCTGGTACATGGGAGTTCTTTTAAACATGGCACATTTCAAAGGTTCAATATATTCGGGATTTGATATAACTGGAATCAAACAAAGGTTCAAAAATGCAGGGATTAAAAATCTCTCATTAGTCTATATTCTCATTGGAGTAGCATCCCTAATTCTTGTCTGTACTTTTTTGACTTACAGCTATGTACCTGTGTACATTTACAAATGGGACATGATGGATATTTTAACCCAGTTCCTAATTGGCCCATTGATGATTATTTCCGGAGTGAGAATGCTGGGGTTGCTTGATCAGAAGATTTGATAAATATGTTAAACTTTATGGCTTTAAAAATAAGTTTCCTACAAAATATTAATGATCAAATACAACAAAAATAAAGGGGTGATAAATATTTTGGAACGAAGATATGTGTTGATCTTATCGATTTTAATGATCATATTTTTGATGGGCAGTGCTTCAGCTGCAAATACAACTAATTTAAAGCATTCTAATAATCAAACAATAGCCAGTCAACATTCTAAGCTGATTTCAAATCACAACTCTGCATCCATCAGTGCAAAAAAAGTGAACAGTACTAAAAATCAAATAGTACCCGGATATGGCTGTTGCTCTGTTTTGGTCCATGTAAAAAAGGGCTATGATGTGTATTCATTCAGAAGGGACTCAGTTTATACTGCTAACTTGTATATTAAAAAAACCAGTTGGTATGGGAAGGAGGCACTGGAAGAATATAAAACAACTGGAGGATACTTTTTCCATACAGTCATATCCAAGGATGGATGGATTTTTGGTGCAGGAGGTCCTGACATCCCAAGTTTAAACAGACAGCTAATGGAACTTGCAGGAAGAACATCTGTATCCGGTCACATTACAACCAGCACTATAAAAAGCGCTACATCCCTCCTAAGACAAATGGGAATGGGACATTTCTTAATAAAAGCTCCAGATGATTATGTTGGTGCAGTAACTTACAATGGGGGAAGCTTGAAAACAGCATTGTTCAAAATGTCAGAAGGCCAGTATGTAAGCGTGCCAAACAGCCCTTCATGCTACAGAACAGGTTACATTTCGACTGTGAATCCTGTTGCTTCATCAATCAGTCTTGCAATGACAGACCGTTGGGGAGTAAACAGACGTAATATCATGACTTATCAGGTTCAAAATGTGAAGGACTTGGTGAATTACTCAACCATTGTAAATATCTGGGCATCAGACAGCAGAGGAACACCAGACAATATTGTGTTCAATGGAAATCTAATTTCTAAATATTCAATTCCCAGGGCTCCTAACAAGAAATTAATTGGACAGATGGTTTTCAAAGACAACTCAAATATTCCCAGCAAAATCAATGGAGAAGTATTAAACGGTCTGAATTTTGGATATAAATCATCATTTTCAGCAGATGGAAAAAATATCACAGTAAACTTCAATTCATACAATTCTAATCTCCACTACCAAATTTACAGCACCAAAACCAGTGGAGCTCAGGGTTACGGTAAATACACCACGGTACTGGTCACAGGAAAGAATGATCAGGGAAGTATGATTCACAGAGTTGTTTACTACTTCAACAACATGTTTATTAACAGCAGGCTCACATTAAGCAATTCCCAAGGAAGTGTGTTCTACACATCTATTTCAAAAAAAGTTGGATCACAGATCTTTGAAACCTTGAACGGAAAAATAAGCAAAACATTGAGCTTCACAGGTCGTGTCCAAACTGCACTTGATTTTAAAAATGGGCAACAGCTCTACAAAAATTCCACAGTGAATATAAACTATCAAAGTAATGGAACCACTTTTAGCAGTACCAGTGCCAAGTTGAGGTTTGTTTATCAGAATTTCAATGGAAATTACTCATTGATCAAAAAGCTGTCCAATTCAACAACCATCAACAAAAAATCCATGTACACAAAAACTACGCTGATGAACTTCAACTACCAACGCATCACAAATGGAAAGTTAGTTGGGTTACAGATAACAGGCAATGCAAATGGTGTTGAAGATACAAGTTTAACCAAGTTTAAAAGCACCATTCAAGTTCAAACTAAACACGATGCTACTGATCTTTACAATGAAGGTTATCATTCAGGAAATTACTCAGAAAAGACCACAAGTGGAAGCAGCAGCTTGCTAAAAATCATACCATTTTACGAAGCCTTGATCCTTTGAATCTGATTGAAATTGGTTAATCCAATCCAACAACTTTTTTTTTAAATATAAATCATTATATCCTAACAAATAAATCGAAATTGACAATTATAGGTAGAATATTTGTTGATTCAAATAGAATGGAGGAAATACAGTGGAACTCCAAGAATTAGTTGGCAGACTCGAATCACTTTCTAAACCAGAGAATATTGAAGGAATGGCAAGGTTTGGTATTACCCCAGAAAAAACCTACGCAGTAAGAATACCAGAACTTCGAAAAATTGCTAAGGAAACGGGTAAAAACCATGAAATGGCGCTAAAACTTTGGGAATTAGATTTTAGAGAAACTAAAATACTGGCGTGTATGATCGAAGACCCTGAAATGGTTTCATCTGCACAGATGAATGAATGGACTTTGGAATTTGATTACTGGGAAATTTGTGATCAGTGCTGTATGAACTTGTTCAGTAAAACAAAGTTTGCATATGAAAAAATTTTTGAATGGGGAGTCCATGAAGAGGAATTTGTTAAAAGAGCAGCTTTTTCATTGTTGGCTGTGCTTGCTGTTCATGACAAAAAACAAGCGGATGAACAGTTTGAACAGTACTTCCCACTTCTGATTTCTGCATCAACTGATAACCGAAATTTTGTAAAAAAATCTGTGAACTGGGCTTTAAGGAGCATTGGGAAGAAAAATTCCAGGTTAAATAAAAGTTCAATAGATCTAGCTGAAGAAATCTTTGCAATCAACACAAAATCTTCTAAATGGATAGCTAGTAACGCCCTAAAGGAATTGAGAAGTGAAAAAGTAAGAAAAAAAGTAGGGATATGAATTTAATGGTTCAAAAGGTATACTGAGTAATTTAAATAACTGGCTATGCTCACCCAGATAATGTATGGTATCAAAAGCAGCCCTGCATTTCTTGATAGTACGCTGAAGGCTATGATGTTTGCAAATATTGCTATCCACAGTAACATTATTACAATAAATCCGCCGAAAAGGGAGTGAGCTCCAAAAAACACAACAGACCAAATTAGGTTTAATGCTAGTTGAACTCCAAAAATTAATACTGCAAACTTAACATCCTGTCTGTACAATCCCTTACGCAGAATTAAGAACAGTGCTATTCCCATTAAAAAGTATAGTACAGTCCAAACAGGCCCAAATACCCAGTTTGGAGGTGCCCAAAATGGTTTTGCCAATGCTGCGTACCACGTAGTGATATTTGAGAAAGTGAAATAAGATCCAAGAGACGCCACTAAAAACGGTATCATTAACGAACCTATTAGCAGTGGTAATTCTTTTATATTGAATTTTTCCATTTATATCTAACTCCTGTATAAAAAATACTGTATTCTCTAAACCATCAATTTATTTTAATAAGGATACTATCATATCACTGCTTAATGATTCGATCCACGGTTAAAAATATGGTTTTCATTAGTTCAGAATATAAATTTGAACCCCTTTGTTTAGCTATTTTGTGATGGAATCTATTTAGTTTTCGGGTTATGGTTCTGTATTTTAAAGAATTTTATTGAAGTTCAGCTTTTCACAACAGGATATCCTGCTTTTTTCCATGCTGTCATGCTTCCCATTATATTTGTTACATCTTTGTAGCCATTCATTTTTAGTATGGAAGTTCCGATACTTGCCTTGTAACCTGTGTCACAAGTTACGGCCACATGTTTATTTTTTGGAACCTTATCCAAATTTTCCTTGAGTTCTCCTATGTATATGTTGTTAGAGCCCTCTATACGCTCATTTTCCCAGTCATTTTTCTTCCTCACATCAAGGATAAATAAAGATTTTTTTCCCTTATTTGGAAGCAAATCATGGACTGACCATGTATGAACAGTTTCAAAATCTCCAGATCCCTTGAACCACACTGGAAACCCTCCAGAGAGGTATCCATAAACATTGTCATAACCCAATCTGATGAGGTATCTCTTGAGATCTTCAATATTACTGTTATTTTCGTCCACTATAACTATAGGTTGTTCATAATTTAGGAACCACCCTGCATATGATGGTAGGCCGTCTTTCCAGATATTCAAAGTGTTCGGAATATGTCCCCCTGCGAATGCTGCAGGATCTCTTACATCCACTACCTGCCCTCCCTTAGACATCAACTCTTTCAGTTCATGAATTCCCAGTGGTTTTAAATAGGGTAATTTACAGATTAGGGAGGGTCCTATTAAGTTGTTCTTTTCCATTTCTTTGAAGTAAGGAGGCGTATAAAGTTTTTCATGTACTTTAAATTCTATGAATTCTTTTTCAGATTTTTTAAGGGTTTTATTTGTCTTTTTTTCATAACCCACAGTTGTAAATTCCTGTTCACGAATAACTGCTCCACAAACAGAACCAGAACCATGTGCAGGCAGGATTATTACATTATCATCTAATTTAAGAAGTTTGTTAAAGATGCTGTTGTACATTGCTTCTGCCATTTTCAAGGTCTCGTTGTTCCCGTATAAATCACATCTGCCAACTTCTCCTGCAAAAATAGTATCACCTGTGAACACCATGTAGGGATATTCTGATATGTCTCTGTCCTTTAACAGTAAAGATATGCTTTCATTGGTGTGTCCAGGGGTTTCAATTATTTCTAGAACTATATTTCCTATTTGAAATTTATCCCCTTCAACTACAGAATTTCCATAGGCAAAATCAATACCCCTTCCATGGAATATATCTGCACCAACAATTTCACAGAGCTCTAGGGAACCTGTGGTAAAATCTTCGTTCCTATGGGTTTCAAAAATGTAGTTGATCTTCATGTTATTTTTCTCTGCAATATCTATGTAGATATCACAATCCCTTCTTGGATCAACCACTGCTGCTATTCCATTGGAACCTATGAAGTATGATTTATGGGAAATTCCTTCTGATTTCACAGTTTCTAATATCATGAGTTATCACCAACCTAGTTCATTAAATTTCTTTTGTTTTAATGAAAGCTACTAAGATACTACAATTATTCAACAGTAACTTTGTTTAGTTTCTTGCTGTCTTTTTTAGTACCTTTTTAATACTATAACCTTTAAATCAAAAATAATTTATCAATCCCCTTATCATAATATTATTGTAAACTTTTTTAAAGGTGTTATTAATGGAGTATATAATTGAAACTCATGATATTAGCAAGGTTTATGATGATTTTACTGCGGTAAATTCAATAAATCTTAAAGTACCAAAAAACAGTGTTTATGGAGTTCTGGGACCAAACGGTGCCGGTAAAACCACCCTAATTTCGATGCTGTGCACTATATTACATCCAACTTCTGGAACTGCAACAGTCAATGGATACGATGTAATGAAAAATTCTAAAGAGGTAAGACAATCCATAGGAGTAGTATTTCAATCCAGAGCACTCGATGATATTTTAACGGGACGAGAACACTTAGAAATGCATGCAGCATTATATGGAGTTCCAATGGACCTCAGGAAAAAGAGAATAGAAGAAGTGCTTGATCTAATAGCACTTGGAGACAAGGCAGACGAGTACACAAAAACATACTCCGGAGGAATGAAAAGAAGGTTGGAGATTGGTAGGGGATTAATACATCACCCCAAGATTCTCTTCCTCGATGAACCAACACTGGGACTAGACCCTCAAACCAGGGAAAATATATGGGAATACATCCAGGAACTAAATAAAACTGAAGATATCACAGTCTTAATGTCAACACACTACATGGAAGAAGCAGACAAACTTTGTGATGAAATAGCAATCATCAACCATGGAGAAATAATCACTGCAGATTCTCCTAAAAACTTAAAAAGAGATCTTAAGGCAGATGTTATCACAATAAAAGTAGATGACCCTGAAAAATTTATAAAAAAAGCTGAAAAATTGGACTTCATAAAAAATATCATGGTTACAGACTCAGAGATTAAAATGATGGTTGAACAAGGTGAAAATTTAGTTGCCACAGTTGTTAACTTTGCAAATAACAACGATATTATGGTAAAATCAATTGAACTTGAACATCCTAACCTTGAAGATGTTTTTATAAATCTAACAGGTAAAAGAATAGTTGAAGAGGGTTAAAAATGGCCGAATGGGAAGGAATATACACAATATGGTTTAGAGAAGCTAAAAGATATGTTAGATATCGTTCGAGGATTGTTTCTTCTGTAGTTACACCCCTTTTATGGCTTTTAATCTTTGGAACAGGTTTGGGATCAGCCATCAGATTCAGTGGTATGACTGGTGCTTATCAGGCATTCATATACCCCGGTATCATTGGCCAAACCATATTATTCACAGCTATATTTTCTGGTGTGTCTGTTATCATGGATAGACAGTACGGATTCCTAAAGGAAATAATGGTAGCTCCTGTTAGTAGACCATCCATTGTTTTTGGAAAGGCCCTAGGTATAGCAACAGCTTCGATAATACAAGGAGTGATATTGCTGCTGCTTTCATTCGTTGTTGGTGTTCAGATGACTCCATTCATATTTATTGCATCATTCCTTTTGATGATACCCATATCTGTGGGGCTCGCAGGAGTAGGACTTTTAATAGCTACTTTCACAGACAGTATGGAAGGTTTCAACCTGATAATGAGTTTTATTGTTCTGCCAATGTTCCTGTTAAGCGGAGCTTTATTCCCTGTCACAGGATTACCAACATTTCTACAGTTTGCAGTATATTTAGATCCCTTGACCTATGGTGTGGATGCTTTAAGACAAGTAATCATTGGACATGGGGCATTGCCACTATATTTAAGCACATCTGTTGTGGTGGGTTTTGCAATTCTAACTGTAATTCTATCAGCCATATTATTTAGTAAAAAGGAACAAAACCTCATGTAATTCTTTTTATTTCTTTTTATTCTTTTTAGTTCCAGTTTTGTATTTATTATACAACTATAATAATTAATCATTATAAAATATATTTATATGATCTTGCATCAAATTTTTATTTTTATAATATAAGGAGGGATATAAGACGAATTTAAGTTTTAAGACTTTAGGAATGCCTATAGCCATTATTGCCTTTATTTTGGTTATGATAATTCCTTTAGGTAATGGTTTAAGTTATTCTGGCCACGCAGCTATCGCTCTTTTAGTTTTCGCTGTAATAATGTGGGCTAGTGAGGCTCAGCATTTGGCTGTAACTTCTTTAATATTGCTGTTTTTACAGCCAATTTTGGGTATAGAGAGTTTTAATAATGCTGTTATCGGTTTTGCAAATCCTATAATCTTTCTAATGATTGGAGGGTTCATTCTTGCAGAAGCCATTCGTAAGAGTGGACTTGCTAAGAGATTTACTTATTTCATGCTGAAAAAAGTTGGTACCACCCCTAGTATGAGTATTTTTGCAGCAGTATTTTCCACAGGCATATTGTCTGCCTGGATTGAAAATGTGGTTGCTTTTGCAATGTTGCTTCCTATTATTAAGGAAATCGTTCCATTATTCGGTGTTAATGATGCTGAAAAAGGTAACAGTAACTTTGCAAAGGCTATGGTTTTGGGAGCATCATACGGTTCCCTTGCAGGTGGATTCGGTACAGAGATTGGTACTGCTCCCAACCTAATGGCAGCAGCATACACTCATTTGCCCTTTGCTAACTGGATGATATTTGGTTTTCCTTTAGCCATTATTATGCTCTTTGTTACTTGGAAATTGTTGAGCTGGATTTTCCCACCGGAAGTCAAAGGAATTGTTGGTGGGCACGAAACATTAAACAAAACTTTGAGTGCAATGGGTTCCATAACTAGAACTGAAAAAATTACAGCAGTGATTCTATTCTTCACAATCGGTCTTTGGGTTACAACTGGCATAACAGGTTTAGATAGTTACTCAGTTGCTTTGATTGGTGCTGCACTTTACTTCATTACAGGTGTTGTTGATTGGAAGGATGCACAAGAAAATGTTGACTGGGGTCTCATCATCTTCTTTGGAGGTGCACTTTCCCTAGGAGCAGCACTACTAAATACTGGAGCTGCAGCCTGGCTTATCAATGATCTGGTATCACTGATGGGTAACAACGTTTCAACTGTATCTATAATGCTGCTTCTCATGATTATAGGTGTAATTTTCACCCAGGTCATGTCAAACATAGCTCTTGCAGCTATTTTAGTGCCATTATCAGTCACTTTAGCAGCTGCCCAGGGCCAGCCAGTTGGTATTTACGCAGTTCCCGTAGCTATAGCATGTTCACTTTCATTCATGTTCCCAATGGCAGACCCTACAGTCGCAATGGCCTACGGTACTGGATATGTGAAGATCAAAGAAATACTCAAAGCTGGAATACCAATGGTTGTAATAGGCATTATATTAACTGTTATAATAATGCTGACTATTGCAAAACCATTCCTAGGATAAAAATAGTTAAATTAAGTATTGATTTTTAAAATCAATACATTGTTTTATTTTTTTTAATAA
>WASR01000279.1:12141-13603 GCA_009712615.1 Methanobacterium sp.
GATTTATTTTCCGTATGTTTAATTTCTCTCCAATAGGCGGATATTCCATCATTAGATGGATAAACACTGAAATCATACAATTTTTCAGGATCCTTCAATCCTCTGGATTCAAAATGCTGAATTTCATGGTTATCATTGGCTTTTTTAAACCCGGATTCAATCGAAGATCCAATTAACTCAGGAAATGTTTCCCAAAGATTTTGACCAATGAGATCATCATAATCAGCATTAAAAAATTCTTCTGCACGGTGATTAACATATGTGAAATGCCAGTACTGACTTAAAGCAACAAAACCATCCTGTATACTGTCTAAAATTTCAGTCATCTGACTTTTACTTCTTTTGACCTCTTCTTCAGCCTTTTTCCTTTCAGTATCATCAAACATGTACCCCTTTACTTGTATCATTTCATTTTCATTATTAAAAATACCTACAAGATTGGCTACAACGTGAATTCTCATACCATCTGATCTTCTCTGCCAACTTTGAAATCCCAATAATTTTCTCTCTCTTTTTAAACGTGTGATCATGTATGGCCAGTCAAATGAGTTAAATTTTGAAATATTACTCTTAGCTGCTTTATCTCTATCATAAAATCCATATATATCTGCAAAGGCCGGGTTGCACTCCAATATTTTCCCATCGAGAGTTGCTATAAAATCCCCTGTTAAATCCTCATCAAACAATTTATGATACTTCTCTTTACTTTCCTTGAGAAACTGTTCGGCTTTTTTTCTTTCAGTATCATCAAACACGTAACCCTTGATCTCCACGAGCTTGCCCGAATCATTGAAAATTCCAACAATATTTGCCACCACATGGATCATGGTTCCATCTGATCGTGTGTGTACTGTTTGATGGCCCTTGATCTTATGATCCTCAGATAGCTCTTCAACTAAACTCCTCCAATCATCAGGATTAAATTCTGCCATATTAGATTTTAATGCAATTTTACGATCTTTAAATCCATATATTTCGATGAATGAAGGGTTACAATCTAAAATTGTTCCATCAGGTTTAGCAATAAAATCTCCAGTTAAATCATCTTCAAAAAAGCTTTGATACTTCTTTTCATTGGCAAGTATTTTCTCTTGTTCTTCTATTTTTTCTGTTATATCCTGAATTTCAACCAAATATCCTGATTCAATGGATGAAATATGAAATTGTCCGAAAATTGATGAATTTTGTGATTTCTCTGGATTAACATAGTCTATTAATCTTCCTTGGAACTTGATTGGACCTACTTTATCCATATCGGCTAGTTTTTTCTTGATTTCTGGGTTGTAAAACAGATCCATTCCTAAAATAGTATCCAGATCACAACCAACAATTTCAAGTGCTGATCTGTTTGCATCCTCCAATTTTCCATCTGATCCATAAATTAAAATTCCAATTGGAGACTTATCAAATATTTCTTTAAATCGTTCATTCTCTGGCATAAAGAATCCCTAATTATTTTATT
>WASR01000279.1:13613-17414 GCA_009712615.1 Methanobacterium sp.
ATCAAATTTATATCGATCTAAATTTGTTTTAGATCAAATCAACATCGTTATATCATATAAACCACTAACTATATCAAGAATTTGTTGGTGAACAGATGTTATTAGAAGAGTTACATGATCGAGATTACATAGATTCATTGTTTAAACAGTACCAAGAACTTGCAGATGAACAGCCTAATTTAAATTCAGAACTGTTTATTTTCGAAAAAATGGTATCAAAGAGAGTTAAAAAGTTTTTAAAAAAATCTAATCGTTTGAAAGATGTTGAAAAGAAAGATTTAAAAGAGATCGTTCATTTTTCTTCCATAGTCTTCACTGAAGGGTCTTTAGTGGCTGCTTTAAGATTGGATCTTTGTAACAGGTGTGGATGGTGCTGCGAAAATTGTTCTCCCATCTACATAACAGCAGAGGAATATGAATCTTACCAGAAATCAGACAATATCTTGGCTGGTGAGATGGTACCCCATGAAGATGGTTACAAGTTTGAACAGGATAGGCCCTGTGAACATTTCATAAGGTCCACCAAGAAGTGTGATATTTACAATGAAAGACCTGCTGTTTGCAGAGCATACCCCATCATGATCAGGGATGAAAAGTATGTATTTACACCAAACCACTTCTGTAAATACGCAGTTGAATTTGTGGTGCAGAAGGCCATAACAGAAGTTACTACTTGCCTTAAAATTAGGGAAGACCCAGAATTCCTTGAAAAACTTAAAAAACAAATGGAAACCCAAATTCCCGATGATGCTGATAATTTGGATGAACGGGTCAAAAAATGGAATAAAATCGCAAAAGAGCTTGATGATCTGTGATTAACTTAGTATACTAAATTTGTTTACTAAAACAACTAACCATTGATTTTGGGAACAGTTCTTATGGAATTCCCAAAATCGATATGCACCAATTCATCCCATTCCATATTTATTTACTTTGATTTTACTAGCCTCTGTTTGTAAATTAGTTCCTTGAATTTGATTGTGAATTTTGTACCATCTCTGGTATCAACGGATATTTTTCCATCAAGCTGATTAGTCAGTGAAACAACGAGTTGAAGCCCCAGTTTTTGTGGATTGTTGATATCCACATCAGGAGGCAGTCCCACACCATTGTCAGAAACTTCAAGTATGTAGCATCCTGGAATTTTCCCATCAGCACCCAGCTTAATCTTTATTTTGCCGTTTTTTATCCCGTTGAATGCATGTTTTAAAGAATTTATGAATAATTCGTTAATGATAAGACCACAAGGTACTGCTGTATCCATGTTAAGAACCTGGTCTTCATTGACATCCAATTCAATATCTATCATTTCTTTAGAGTAGTAAGATACCAGGTAACTGACTAAACTTTGGATGTAGTCTCTGAAATTGATATTTGAAAGATCTGTTGACTGATAGAGCTTTTCATGAATAATTGCCATTGATTTAACCCTACTCTGACTCTCCCTGAATATCTCAAGATCTTCTTTGTTTTTAATTCCCTGGGACTGGAGATTTATGAGGCTCGAAATAATCTGTAAATTATTTTTCACACGATGATGGAGTTCCCTTAATAACAATTCCTTTTCTTGGAGTGAAGTCTTAATTTTATCTTCAGCATTCTTTATATCAATGATGTTGTTGCCTATACAAACAATTCCTAAAACAGTTCCCATATCACTCAAGATCACCGATTTTGAGAGAAGTACAGGTACAGTTTTACCACCCTTCGTTTTAATGATGGTTTCAATATTTATTATTGAATTTGTTGAAGTATCTAGCAGATCACTTACATTCTTAGCTTTTTTATCAAACAAGAATCCAACTGGTTTCCCAATAATTTCGGCTTTTTCATAGCCAAACAACTCTGTTGTGGCTTTGTTTATATTTACAACGTTCAGTTGTGGGTCTAACATGATAAGAAAGCTTGACATGGTTGATACAATTTCGTCTGCTGCAATTGCGGCTGTTAGAGCTGGGAATCTATATTTCCAGACACCGTAACTTATGAAACTTAAGCCTACAGTAGACATTACAATGGACGTTTCAGGTATTCTAATGGACATGGAAGGAAGTACGAGATCACTTACCATGCTGATGATGAGTGGGAAATATAGGCCTGCAATCAGATATTTGGCCTGCAACTTTTCAACATTTCTAGTTTTTAAGTAGTAGGATAAACAGAGCCCTCCGGCTATGAGAACACATGTCAATGTCCAGATACTCATGACATTAAATATCGCTGAATACTGGGGAAACAAGTAGGTCCAACCCCAAAATTCCTATAGAATTCCCTAGAGTAATAGGTTGGTTGTCACAGCATAAACTGATATTATTACTGCCGGAACATACATCAACAAATACGTAAATTTATTTTTTAGTATTTCTGTTTTTCCAGTGAATATAAGTGAAATATGAAGAATAATCGGAGGCACCAATGGCCACAGGCCACTCAATTTAAGCCACAGGTAAGCAGTCTGGAAATCCGTAGTCTGCCTGTATTGAAACTCAGTAAAAGCTAGAAAACCTACTAAAAAGCATAAAATAGCAATCATTATATTCAGTTGGCTTCTTGAATTTTTGTGATAAATAAAATTGCCTAAGAAGAAACAAAGGAAAAAAGCTGATAATGATACGTATGAGTATATGTTCATTTTGAGTTTCTCCAGATGTCTTATCATAGTTTGTAAGCTAACAAATAAATCTTTTTCCAGTATCAATATTTTCTAGGTCTTTACTGGAAAATAACTAGTTATATTAATAAATTCTTCGAAATAATTGTCTAATCTATCAATTGATTGGTATTTTTTGCTGATTGGTTGTTTAGTCTGTATAAAAGAACTGCTTAGACGTGGGGGCGAATGATTCTGAGTATTGAATTTAGAAATCATTATTCGGATTTTATTTCAAAGATCATTCTGGAACTGGTACATGGAGGTTATTTAACTGCTCTTGGAGCACCATCATTAGTTCTTACCACGATGATCATAACCAATTCCGAAGTGAATATTCCTCTACTAATAATTTCATATCTTCTTCCATTGATTGTCTACAGCTTCGACTACATGAGGGATCTAGAGAAGGATCTTGAAACGAATTCTGAAAGATCAAAACATCTACAGAAGAAGAAAAAGTTCTACCCATTCCTGCTGGCTTTCTATGTTTCCATCTTGATACTGCTTCTTTTAATGTTTTCAGGAATGAATCTAATTATATTCATTGGATTGATCACCATGGGTGGTTTGTTGTATGCAACTGCTTTGAAAAGCCTCACAAAAAAAATACCAGTGTTTAAAAATGTTTACACCGTCCTGACATGGTCCCTGGGAGGTACCATGTTTGTATCCCTTTTCTTCTCAATCCCATTTTCTGTTCCATTTCTTGTTGTTTTCATATTCATTAATCTCAAGGGAATGATAAATGCCATATTTTTCGATTTAAAGGATTACATCTCAGATTCCAAGGAAGGGCTCAAAACCCTGCCAGTCATGATTGGAAGAAGAAATGCAATCAACTGCCTACATATTTTAAACGTGCTTGCAGTTATTCCACTTATTTTAGGAGTGTATTACGGGATAATTCCAGCTATAAGTCTTTCATTATTAATATTTTTCTTTTATAGTTTTTATTACCTTAGAACTGCACAGAATGCTGAGAATGACAAAGTTTGGGTTAAATTGGGTTCAATTGCTGATTTTGAATTCATGTTCTGGCCAGTAATTCTACTATCATGTATGCTGGTTTGCAACATAATCTGAATGATTATTCATGTATCTGAAAATTATTTCAAAAAGGATAAAAAGACGAATCAATAATATAATTT
>WASR01000317.1 GCA_009712615.1 Methanobacterium sp.
AATAAAAAAAGAAATAATTTTAGGTAATTAATATGTCTAACTTGTCCTGTTTGGCACCTTCTTTAATTTCTCGGGCAATTCTACGCCCCATACTCATAAATTCTCCGAATAAAAGGTAACTGTATGCAGAACTATCCATGAATGTGTTAGATCCACCATCGATCCTTGCACTCATTTCGAACACAATAATTTCCAGATCGTCGGTACATAAAGTTTGAAGACAGAAAGGACCGCTCATTCCAGGTGAAACAAGTTTTTTAGCTCCTTCGACCAGATTATCACCTATTTCAAACACTTGTGGAAGAAGTGATTCTCTCATGACCACGGGATGATTTCCAGTGATAACGTAGGATGGATCCAGTGAAACATCCAACTGATCCTTGGCAGGAATTCTTGTTAATCCATCGATGTTGGATTCGTATCGGCTGTCCATTCCAAGAACTTCAACTTCATCGTTTAGTGGACTGTAGAAGTAGTGAACACAGTAATTACAACCTGAAACATATTCCTCTATGTGGGCATTTTCTACATCTTCTTCTCCGATCCAGTTTCTCTCAATCATGTTCTCGATCTTTTGATGGAACTCTTCGGGTGTGGATGCTACAAAATAGCCTCTTCCCCCCCTGGCACCTGGAAATTTAACCATGACGGTTCTGTCTATTTTTGATGGATCATCAAACTTCATGGGAATCCTTATCTCAGATTCTATCATCAGTTCCCTCTCAAGATCCCTCTCTGCTTCCCACCTTAAGATATCCCTATTTCCAAACATAGGTACTTTAAAATCATTTTCAATACGATCTAAACCTGCATAAGCAACAAAAGAACCATGTGGTACGACAATACTGTTCATTTCTCTTAATTTTTCCTGCACATCATCGTTAACTATATCACTAAATTTATCTACTATGATGTATTCATCAGCCACTTTAAAACGTTTATAAGGAACTTCACGCCCCTTTTCACAAACTACAGCAGTTCTAAAACCTTCTTCTTTCGCTCCCTTCAATATGTGGAGGGATGTGTGACTACCTAGCGTTGCTATAGTGATGTCTTCCTTATCATATCCCTTCAAAATTTCGAGAATTTCATTTCTGTTAACTTTCACCATAAAATCTCTCCTTAATCATTCAAATCTAATAGTCATAATCATTGAATAAGGTTGGTTGGTTGGGGTAATTATCTTTTTTGTCTTAAGATCGATACATGATCTGAAAATATTTAAACTTCCAGATATGAGGTAGTATGTATGAAGGGAAAGGTCATTGGAGACATACTGGTTGTTAAGGATAATGTGGAAGATGTTGACAATCTTCTTAAAACACCAGGTGTCAATAGAATAGTTAAGTTAGGACGCATATCTGGTTTGAAAAGAGAACCGGAGGTGGAAGTAATTGTTGGGGATGGAACAGAAACTATTCATCGGGAAAATAAATGTGGATTTAAGTTGGATGTTTCGAAGATCATGTGGTCCAAGGGCAACACAACAGAGAGAAAAAGAATGTCACTGCTTCCTGAAGATGGGGAGATAATAGTGGATATGTTTGCAGGGATTGGTTACTTTTCAATTCCAATGGCAGTACATTCCAATCCAGAGAAGATATATTCATTGGAGATAAATCCTGTTTCCCATGGTTACCTATGTGAAAATATCAAGATAAATAAGGTAGAAGATGTTGTGAAACCAACACTCGGGAACTGCAGGGATGTGGCTCCGAGGGATGTGGCTGATCGTGTTTTAATGGGGTATATTGGAAACACCCATGAATATTTAGATGTTGCAATGGAGGTGCTGAAAACTGGAGGAACACTACATTACCATGAATCTGTGCCAGACAACATCAAATTTAAGAGGCCTGTTGAACGCATAATTGAGGCAGCAAAAATAGCTGGAAGAGGAAAAGTAGAAATTCTAAATA
Organism: Methanobacterium sp.; assembly: GCA_009712615.1. Classification (GTDB taxonomy): domain Archaea; phylum Methanobacteriota; class Methanobacteria; order Methanobacteriales; family Methanobacteriaceae; genus Methanobacterium_B. Next base: position 1,920 of record WASR01000317.1, read on the forward strand.
CCAGAATTATTAAACCCTACTCCCCAGGGGTTTACCATGTTGTTGTAGATGCAAAGGTAGATTGATGTGTTTTGGACACGATCTTTGACGATGGATACTGACATCAATTTTTTTCTATAAATTTTTAAATATCTTAGAGTACAAATTATCAAGTACTAAAAATACATTATATGTATAATTTATTGGATTAAAAAGGGTTGATTTAGCTCAATATTTATATTTGATGTTTAAAGTTATTTTAAACCATTTATGAGTTGTATGTAACTGCTTGAATGGGAGAATGAGTTGATTTCATATTTTGAGTTGGGGAACATGGACAAAAAAAATTTACTCATAGTTGAGGATGAAGGAGTAACAGCTCTTGAAATTCAAAACAAAGTGGAAGAATGGGGTTATTCAGTTGTTGATGTAATTTCTTCCGGAGAAGAAGCAATAACTGTGGCTTTAGACAAACATCCGGACTTAATATTGATGGATATAGTTCTGAAAGAAAAAGTAAATGGGATTGAAGCAGCAAATATCATTAAAAATAGTTATGATGTACCAATTATCTATTTAACTGCATATGGGGACGAAAAAACAATTGAAGATGCCAAGATAACATTTCCCCAAGCATACCTTTTAAAACCATTCAATGACCAAGAACTCAAATTAACCATTGAGATGGCACTCTACAAACACCAAATGGAGGCCCGTTTAAAACGCAGCGAAGAAACTTATCGTACCCTGGCTGAAAATGCTAATGATATCATATTTATTATCAGTCTGGAGGATAGGGTGGAGTACGTTAACAAATTTGCTGCTAACATTTTAGGTTTAGAACCCGAAGATATTGTGGGAAAATTAAGACAAAACTTGTTTCCAATGGATATATCAGAAAAACAGAGAAAAAACATCGATAAAGCCATAGAAACACAATCTCCAGTGAGATCTGAGATTAAAATGGCGTTACCAAAGTGTGAGATGTGGCTTGACACGGACATAATACCTTTGAAAGATAAAAAAGACAAAATATTCGCAGTCATGGGTATTTCAAGAGATATTACTGCCCAGAAAAAAACTGAAGCTGCTCTTAGATCGTCTTTAAAAGAAAAAGAGGTCCTGTTAAAGGAAATTCACCACAGGGTGAAAAACAACATGCAGATAATTTCAAGTTTAATTAACCTCCAATCAGATTATGCAACTGATAAGTCTACCATCAAAATGTTTGAGGATAGTAAACACAGGATACGATCAATGGCACTCATCCATGAAAAACTCTACATGTCTGAGGATATTTCTTTGATAGACTTTTCAAAGTATATAAAAAGTCTTACAACAAAACTTCTGGAATTTTACAGTTTAAAATCAAGATTAATTACTTTAAAAGTAATATCAGATGATATTACTATGGATATTGATACTGCAATTCCGTGCGGCCTGTTGATCAATGAATTATTATCCAACTCGATTAAATACGCTTTTCCAGATGGGCAAGAAGGTAGTATTGTCATTAAAATGCATATAAAGGATGGATATTATGTTTTAAGTGTTGAAGATGATGGTGTTGGGTTCCCAAAGGAAATTGATTTCAATAATCCCACTACCTTGGGACTTCAAATAGTCCAAACCCTAACACAACAGATTAAAGGTAACATTGAAATTGAAACCAATGGTGGCACAAGGTTCAGGATAACCTTCAAAATAGAAAACAATTAATTTTTATCCATATTTTCAATTTTTTGGAGTATTCTGGAGTCTAAATAATCTTCGTTGATATACTTTGGATATACTGGTAATCTTTCTTTGAGTTTAAATCCTAACTCTTCAGTTAAATTCTTAAGTTCATTTAATTCTGGCCATGGTGCTTCTGGATTCACATAATCCTGAGTTACTGGCGAAACACCTCCCCAATCATCTGAACCTGCAATCAGAAATATTTGGGAGTGTTGATTGTTGAGGTTTGGAGGGACTTGAACACTCACATCTGGAAACATTAGTTTGGTTACAGTTACCATTTTCATCATTTCCACAAGTGTTGGCTCTCTATAATTTTCCATGGGAATTCCGGGTTTAGGTTTGAAATTTTGGATTATTATTTCCTGGATATGTCCATATTTATTTTGCAGACGTCTTAATTCAAGGAGAGATTCTGCCCTGTCTTCAATGGTTTCACCAATACCTATTAGTAGTCCTGTGGTAAATGGAATCTTCAACTTACCTGCATTTTCAATGGCTTGTATTCTGAGTTTTGGTTGCTTTCCGGGACTTTTTTCATGAACAACTGTGTTCATGAGTTTCTGGCTGGTGGTTTCTAGCATCAGCCCCATGGATGCATTAACTTCCCGCAACTGTTTAAGCTCTGCCTTGTTGAGTATTCCTGGATTGCTATGAGGTAGAAGGCCTGTTTTTTTCAGGGTTTCGTCACATATGTGATAAAGATAATCCACAATACCATTAAAACCAAGTGTTTCTAGTTCATTCATTACAATAAATTCGTTGTCCGCGTGTTCTCCAAAGGCAAACAACGCTTCCCTGCAGTTATAATTATCAGCGGTTTTTAACAGTTTCATGATTGGGTCAGGCTTCATTAGGATGGTTGCATCCTTAGAATCAGGATCCCTACGAAATGTACAGTACACACAAATATTTCTACAGATATCTGTTATTGGAATAAATACATTTTTAGAAACTGTGATCACATTTGAGTCTCTATTGGAATTTGCAGCTTCCAGATTTGCTATTAAACTCCTGTAATCTCCATTTAAAAGGGATTTAACTTCAGATTTAGCTAATAATTTCATGGTCACACTTAAAAAGAAAAATTATTTTTGAGGTCAAGCTCATGCTTCGGAGTTTGATACTACCATTTCAACAAAGAGAGGGCCCATACCACTTTTATCTTTCCATAAAACTAAAAATACGGCTAATTTGCCTATTATGCCCAAAGAATATTCTGTATGGCAGTTCATTGATTCGAATGATTCTTTAAGACGGTAAATTCCATAAACATCAGTTTCTCCGGGAATTTCAACTGTGGCCCTAATGTTTTCATCCATTATTCCAATAATATCAGTAGCTTCCTCCGAGAATACATCAATGGTTCTTGCACCAAGCCCCTTCATAGTCTCAGATATGGTTGAGGACAGCTCTTCTGGGTCTATCCGTTTTCTCGACATGCCTCTGACAATCAGTATTTGGGGAGTGTCGATGGCGGGTTTAGATCCGTGGAAAGCCTCCAATTCATTCATTACCTTTCCTGCAATTTCATGAGTGGGCATCAATGTCAGATTCCTCCGTATTGTTAATTTCCTTTTTTAATTCCCCCATTGTTGCTACTTTTTCTGCGAAGGCATTGTGTCTGTGAATACTTTCTTCATTTATCTGTCTAACAGTTACCAATGCATCGTCTGGAAGATGTGAATATTCATTTACAATGCTTTGAACCATATTCCTGACACAGTCCTCAACGAACATTGGATGTTTGTGTGCATGGACAACAACAGCATTTTCATCGCTTCTTTTGAGCAGTTCACACACAGGTGAGCTCATTGAATCTTCGATGATCCTTATGAGGTCTTCTGCCCTGATTACATAGTTTTCAGGAACTTCCATCATAATCATTCCACGGCCCCTTTGATTGTGGGAAGCAAAGGAAACAGTTTGAAGCACTTTTTCTGTTGTTTCTTCGTCTAAAAACTTTAAAAGGTCCTGTTTTGATGATTCTTTAGTTGATTCCTGAGCACATGGGCAAACAGTCATACCAACAACTTCTGCTCCGATCATTTTTCTGATGACTATTCCATCTTCATTGCGCACACCGATTGCATCTGCCATGATGTTGGTCATTTCTTGAGTTTTTATCTGGGTGACTGGTGATTTTTTCATTATCATGTAGTCACTCTTCATACTCACCTCCACCCTCTTGGCATATTTGTGTTTTTTAAGTAAGCAACTGGCTATTTTTGCACATAATGATTCAATTTCTAGTGTTGTGCCTTCGAGTGCCTGTTCTAAAACCTCACTAATGGCTTCAGGATTTCTTGACATGTGGATCCCCCTTTGGGTACTTGGAAGATCAACAAAGGCATTGAAGGTAGGCAGTAGAACTATAGGTCTTTTTTCCTCTCTTTCAATCTTTAAAAGTTTTTTAACGCCTTTAACTCCCACTCTAGTTAAATGCACTGGAATGGTAGGTATTTTGTCCTGGGTATCAGGGATACATTTGTCCACTTTTTTCACCCCTAAATCTAGATTTCAACATTCAATGAAAACAATTAACTAAATAATTGAAGACAGTTAATTAATAATTTTTCTATATTTTTTTCATCACTCACATTTTCTTACGACTAACACGAGTGACTTGATCTATATTAACCTTGGTTTTATTTAAGAATTTAAAATTTTAAACTATTCACAAGTGTAAGAGTAGGGTTTAGGACATGAGCGAAATGAATTCTTCGACTGTTATGTCCTTTAAATTTTCTACAACAACAATTTTAGCGTTGTAAATTTCTTTTGCTCGTTTAGATAACAATTCACCAGATTTATCAGCTTCAACCACTACAACCATATTTTTCAACTGGAACTGTTCCATTTTTCGTTCTATATCATTTTTTACGTGTTGAATTTTTGTAGATATGGGTCCCAAGGCAGATTCTGGCATTTTTGGATTTAAAATCTGCATATCTTCAGGAACCAGTGGTACTCCTGCTACTACAATTTTCTGAGTGTCAATTCCAAACTTGGCAATGGTTTTTTTGAAATTATTTTTAGTTGTTAAGATCAAATAATCTTTAAAATTTTCCTTAACATCCTCTTCAGGAGCTATTTTGTCAATTACTCCAAAATCAGAGAGTATAATATCAATATCTTTTCTCGCAGCCAAAATTTTTGATACAAAACTGTTGGCATCATCAGAATCAAGTTTGTGTATTGGTCTGCTTGAGTAAATAAATTCTTCTGCTTCAAACAAGTTGTTTATCACAGATTCATAGATGTCAACATTTATAAATCCGGGCTTAGCATTTTTTAGTTCTTTATTTTTAGTTTTATTTTTAGCTGCAGACTTTAGAAGATTTTCAGCCTGTTTAATCCTGAAATTTTCCATATCATCACCTCAAACTTGTGGAATGCCGAAAGTATTTGTATTATCAAGCAGCATCACAACAATAATTTCTCAATTTGAATTATTTTAAAGCATTTTGCTTGATCCAAGGTCTTCCTTAAGGATGTTGAGGACTGTTTGAGTGTATGTTCTCTGTACATCTGGTTCTTGCAGGAGATTTTTCACAAATTCATCCAGTTCTGTTGTATCTTTGAATCTTGCAACTATCAATGCATCAAACTCTCCTGTAACATCGTACATGCAGAGCACATTTTTATGGTAAGATGTTTTATCTTCCCAATTTTTTAGGACTCCTCCCTTAACCCTAACACCTATGATTGTTGTGAAGTTGTATCCGAGTTTACTGTGATCGATCACAGGAGCAAATTTTTTGATTACTCCGGACTTAACCAGTTTTTCTATTCTGTTATGAACTGTACCAATAGAAATGTCAAGTTTACGAGATATTTTTCTGTAGGACATTCTGCCATCTTCATTGAAGAGATTAAGAATTTTTTTATCTGTTTCATCAATCTTGACTATTTGGTTTTCATCGTTATTTTTCATAATTTCACCATTACTGAACATTGTATATAATTAACAGCATTATCTTATATATTATTATATTAATATGCATATTTATTCTTCAAAGAACTATAAATAATTGCAATACATCTTTTATGTTCCTTGAGTATTTCTGGGTTTTGAACTAACTTGTAACTCATGCAGGATTCACATGCCAAATCAGTATGATAACATTTTGCCTTAATATGGCTGTATTTTGAGCTAAGAAGCTATTTAAAAGCCGTAACTATAAATATCAATTACATGATCGCACATGATTTACTCAAGAAATGCCTCTCCAAAAGAAACATGATAGGATCGAGTATTTAATTTTTATTATAATCAAACTTTTCCATGCATTGAAATTATCATAACATGAAGATGGATGGATATCCATCCCACAGAGAATCACGGTTCATATTCTTCGGTGAATGCAGAAGCATACAACCATGCCACGGATCTTCCCAAGAATAGGTAGAGATATGGATAAACTATCAACGTGATCAGTAACCATCCAAGTAGTGGTATCATTGATATTATGGTTCCAGCTACAAATATTGTTATAATGACAATAATAATGACCACATACCATATTATCATGTCAACCCACCCTATTTTAGAGATGATGGATAATATGTCTCCAATTTTGAATGCAGATCCAAGATCTCCATTGTAAAATGCCATGTTTCCAATTCCAACGGCCATGATTGGATAAATTATTAAACTGTAAATTAGCGCACATCCCATTCCTAAAGCTGCACTTCCTCCAATTAAACTATAAATTATTGTAGGATTAAGAGCAGTGGTTGGATTTAAATAACTGAACGAGTACAGGGCCATAGAAACTGTGAAGATTGAGTAGATTACAAGGATCATTGCAGGTAACATATAAATTATGTGAACCAAGAACATTTTTATCCCATCAACCAACATCTCTCCCCATTCTTCAAAATCTGGAAGACCTTCAATGCCAGCTAAAGAAGCCTTAATTACCCTAAACACATACCCATATAATAAAAATAACGGTACAATCAAGAAACTAAACATGAATAATAATCCTAGAATTATAACATTCTTCCAATTTGTGGAAGGGTACCTCATAGAATCAGAAATAACATCCCCTATATCCAAATTCAATCACCTCATTTTTTAGGAATCCATTGATCCTTTTAGTAATTATTTTAAGATTCGACTAATATAGTTACCCAGATTTAGTTGGAAATTTGAGGAGATCCATTGAAATTTTAATCAGAACTAATCAACTTAAAAACTCAAAAAAAAATAAAGAAATTTGTATTTATTCTGTTAATGGTTCTTCAGCAGATGTTTCTATGGCCTCAGTGAATAGTAAACCTATTCCACGAGCTTCAAACATTATTATGTAAGGTAGTATGATCAAAGGCAGCAATAGGAATCCTATGAGGACGATCATTGTCAATGCCCCGATTATTACTCCAATTGCGGCGAGGATCACTATCACGATGTAGGTGATGATGTATTTTCCCCATCCAATGGTGGCGATAATGTCAAGAATTTCACTGAATCTAAATGCAGTTCCTAAATCACCATCATTGTATGCCATATTGGCGATTGCCATTAGTTCGACCAATCCAATAATCACTGCTATAATAAAGAATACAATATTTCCTAATATAAATGCAAGAGCATAACCTGTACCAAGACTGGTTACTGTTGCAGCTGAATTGCCGCCGGTTATTAAACCAATAATTGCTGATAGTATCCACACAGGTATTGCATAGACAAACCCTACAACAAACACCTTAAGACCATCAACAAACATGTCTCCAATTTCATCAAATTCTGGGAGTTCATCAATTCCAGCCAAGGTGGCTTTAATAATCCTGAACATGTACCCTAGTAACAAAAATAAAGGAACAATCAGAATTGATGCTATGGTTATAATTCCCAAGATCAGTACTTTCCCCCAACTTGAAGAGGGATACTTAATTGAGTCAGATATTATATCGCCAACATCCATTTTTTCAAACCTCCGTTATTCGGCTTTTAGCCACTTATTTTTATGATTTCGATCATTTATAAACCATTGAGTTTAAAAAACTGTAATGTTGTGTTGGTAACTGATAAAAAGATTCAAATTTGTGAGCTAGACAGCTCACAATTGATCAGATTTTAGATTTAAAATAATCCTTTTGAGTTCAATTATTCCTGCATCGGTTTTAATGGATGTGGGACTAAAATGAGTTTTTGAAACAAAGTAACCCCCCTCTTTAAGTTGATCCATAATGTTCTGTAGGGGTGGAGCACCAATTTTCAGATTTTTACATACTTTATGGATTTCGTAGAAACTTACAGGCGCTTTAGACTCTGATAAACAGGTTTCTAATAATTTAATGGCGGATGGTTCTGTGTTGAGCTCTGATTTGATAAAAGTATCAATCATCGAACTCACAAATTCGGGATCGTACATATCCCCACACCATAATGGTCCACCAATTCTGATATCACCGCCACATATGGGACATTTATCAGAAATTACAGGTGCAAGTCCTTTGATAACTATTCTATTCATGCAATCTCGGCAGTGTGCAATGTAACCCAATGATTTCAATGAGTTATCAGTATTTTCTCCACCTTTGCCAACAGTGGCATAGACCCTCATGTAATGTTCTGTGCTGTGTGAGAATTTAACTGTAATAAATTTTTTGTACTTGGCAAATGTTCTAGCAACAAAACCTGCAAGTATTCTTAGACCATTTTCATGACAATATTCTGTTTTAAGGGGAACTGCGCTATATTTACGTATGCAGGGTTCTGAGTAAGTACCACAAAGAGCAGATGTATCTGTGGCGGTTACACATATCATTCCTCCAGATCTAATGCTGTGGGCTGCAGAGTCAACAAAAGGTGAAGGAGTGCCGAAGGGGTCTAGATCAACAACATCAAATTGTCCCTTACACTTTCTGAGAATGATATTAGCATCTTCATTACAAACATCAACCCCTTCAAGCCCATTTAAACTCACATTTTCCCTAGCAAACTCAACTGCAACAGGGTTTAAATCGTTGACAACGGCTTTTTCAACTTTTTCAATTTCTTTTACGTACCTAATGCCTCTTATACCAGTTCCACCAAAGGTATCACAAACAGTGATGTTGTGATCTACCATTTCACTGAAAACTGTGAGCGCTGCAACAGAAAGATCTCTGTTAAGCTCCATCACTGGATTGTAAAAAACAGGGGCCTTGGATGAAATTTTTTCATACTCTGGAACCTTGATTGAAACTTTACCTTCATTGATAACTTTACTTTCCATACTACACCAACATAGATTATACTAATACACAGAAAACTATCATTAAGATATTTATGTTAAACATATAAAAAAATTTATTAAACTTACATCAAACATTATTACTCATCCTAATTGGAGGAATACGATGTCGAACATAGAATTTTTAAACAATGCTCATCAGGGAAAAAACAAACCAATGAATTACTTCCTGACCATCGTGATCACCATACTCGGAGGATCCTTGGCCGCCGTAATTTTTATAATTCTATTGATGTTACTATACGTTTTTATTCCAGGAATCAATGCACAATCTCAGTTCGACAATCTTGGAGATAATCCTCTCTTATTACTGGTACTCGTAGGCATAGTGTATGGATTTTATGCATTCCTTTTTTATTTATGCATAAGGTTCCTACACAAAAAACATTTTCATATCCTGATAAATTCTGGAAAAAGAATTAAATGGAAAAGGATCTTAGTGGGGGCTGCTCTATGGACAGGAATCATAGGTGCATTCACAATATTTTCTATAATTTTTCAGGGTAACAGTTTATCCATTAATTTTGATTATTCATCAATAGTGTACCTTTTAATTTTGAGCGTACTTGTATTTCCATTACAGGCATCCTTTGAAGAAATATTCTTCAGAGGTTACCTCATGCAGGGATTTAGTTTGATCTTTAAAAAACCGGTAGTTTCCCTGGTTCTCACAACAGTGATATTTGGAAGTATACATTACTTCAATGGAAGCAGCATAAGCAACAGTATTTCAATAGTGATATCTGCAATGATACTGGGTTTAATGTTGGGCGTAATAGTTTTAGGAGAGAATGGTCTTGAAACTGCAATTGGAGTACACATTGCAAATAACCTCTTTGTTGCAGTTGTTTTGAACTCTTCAGACTCTGGTATGGGAAATTTACCATCACTCATCACTGCACAATCAACAAATCCCTATTCAGGAATACCTTTACTGCTCCTGATGGCATTAATAACACTAATGATCCTATTTTGGAACAAAAAATCTAATATTTACAGAATATTTCAGTGATAACTGATAAATTCCATAAAAATATTGATGAATATATGGCTTGTTAACACTATTTTTATATGGAATTAATTTCCAAATTTAAAATTAAATGAAAAAAATTATGTAAAAATTTTATTTTAATTAAATCCAGTGTATAGTGGAAAACTATGGGAATCAATTAATTTTTTCTACATACAAATTTTTATGAGTGATAAATATGATACCAATTGCCAAACCAATCATAGCAGATGAGGAAATAGAGGAAGTAGTAAATGTATTAAAGTCAGGTTTTATTGCACAGGGGCCTAAAGTAGCAGAATTTGAAGCTAAATTTGCAGAATACGTAGGGGTCACACAAGCAGCTGCTTCAAGTTCCGGAACAACAGCACTTCATTTAGCCCTTCTTGCAGCAGGAGTTGGGCCTGGAGATGAGGTGATAACAACTCCATTCACATTTGCTGCAACTGGAAATTCTGTGCTCTACGTGGGAGCAAAACCTGTATTTGTGGACATAGACAGGAATACCTACAACCTAGACCCTAAAAAGATAGAAGAAGCGATCACAGAAAAGACAAAGGTTATCATGCCTGTCCATCTCTATGGTCAACCTGCAGATATGGATCCAATCAACAAAATTGCCAAGGACAATGGTTTAGTTGTGATAGAAGATGCTGCACAGGCTCATGGGGCGGTTTATAAGGGTAAAAAAGCAGGATCTATTGGGGATATGGGATGTTTCAGTTTTTATCCCACAAAAAACATGACCACCAGTGAGGGTGGTATGGTAACAACCAACAACTCAGAATTGGCAGAGATGGTACGAATTTTAAGGGCCCATGGTGAAAGTGAACGTTACACTCATGTAACGCTTGGATATAACTTCAGAATGACTGATATTGCTGCAGCCATTGGTGTTGTGCAACTTAAAAAACTTGAAAAATTCAATGAACAGAGAATTAAGAACGCTAAATATTTATCTGAGAAAATTAAGGATATTGATGGGATTAAACCACCGTATGTAGCTTCAGATGTGGAGCATGTATTCCACCAGTACACTATAAGGGTGGATAAATCTAAAAGAGATGAATTGAAGGAATTCTTAAATGAGAATGGAGTTGGGACAGGCATTCATTACCCAAAACCTATTTATCAACAGAAACTTTACATGGAACTTGGATTCACAGCATCGTGCCCTGAAGCTGAATCTGCTTCATTGGAAGTTCTTTCGTTACCGGTGCATCCATCACTGGAAACAGAAGATCTTGATACGATTGTATCTGTTTTGGAAGCTGCGTCAAGCAAGTTTCTTTAATCTTTATTTCTTTTTTTTAATTCCACACGATTAATTGCTCAATTTTTTGTTCACAGAACTCACTTTATCGGATATGGTCCGATTAGAATCTCTTCTATCGTCAATTTTCACATTGGTTGAAACTCTTTCAGCTCCAACTGCAAAAACAGCTTCATGTGCTTCTTTTATTGCATCTAGAACTAAACTAATATCATCCGACTCTAACAATGTACCCATGCCAGTCAATTCGTATTTTATCCCGTTTTTATCGAGGGCCTTAACAGCTGCTGCCACATAGTTACTTAGGCTGGTATTTGACGTTCCAATGGGAATTATAGTTATTTCTGCCGTTATCATAGTTCTATATATGTTAATGATTGCATATATTTTTTCATGAAGATAGATGCAGATTCTTTCAACCAAAGGATAACGGCAGGCGCCAGGGAGGTCATCGATGAGTACAACCTTATAGATCCCAATGAATTGGTTGTGGTTGCATTATCCGGCGGAAAAGACAGTGTTTTGACCCTTCATATCCTGGCAGATCTGATGGAAGAATTAGAATTTGAACTTGTAGCAGTTTCAATTGATGAGGGTATAGCTGGTTACAGATCTGAAGGTGTGGAGGCTGCAAGGCTAAATTGTAAAAGTCTAGGAATTGAATTGGTTGAAGGATCGTTTAATGGAGAATTTGGATTTGATCTGGATGATTTACATGGAATGTATCAAAGTTCTTGCATTCCATGTGGTGTGTTCAGAAGACAGCTCTTAAACAAAATTTCACATCAATTAGGGGCTGATAAACTTGCCACTGGTCATAATCTTGACGATGAAATACAATCCTTTTTAATGAGCCTTGCAAAGGCCGAACTTAGAAGATTTTACAAGTTCGGACCAAAACTGGACAGGATCCACCCTGACATGGTACCAAGGATTAAACCCCTCTGGAAGATTCATGAAAAGGATGTGGGTATATGGGCAGTTCTTAACAATATCGAAGTCCATTTCGCAGAATGCCCCTATTCAGAAACTTCGTTGAGATCCAAAATAAAAGGATATTTAAACCAGTTAGAAGGGAAAAGACCAGGAACCAAACTGTCAATGTTAGAATCATTCTCTAAATCGTTTAAATTTGAAAAAATGTATGGCTTGTGAAATGATTGCAGAAATAAATGATCGTATTAAATGAGATTTAAATTCATTATTTAATAATTTTGGTGATTGTTCCAACACCTTTACTTCTTCCTTCTCTAAAGATGAGTTTCTGACCTTCCTTTACATAGCATGGCCTGTATTTAAATTTCATTTTAACTTTACCTGTATCGCCTGCAGACATGTATCTAGTTTCAACAGGTTCAAATATCATGGTTTCTGCAATGGTTTCGATGTGAGCAATACATTCGTAACCCCTTTTGATGGTGGTGGGATGCACAAGTATGGCCACATCTGCTTCAAATTCTCTGACAGCATTAACAGGATAATCTGTTCCACTGAGGATCATGCCACGTTTGATATCATCTACTTCTAAACCAGTTATGGAAATTCCAACTATTTCACCAGCTTCTGCTACCTCTTTTCTGTAATGATGCATTTCCATGGATTTTGAACTTGTTTCAATAAATTTACCTGTTCCTGCAGGACCAATAAGTAGTTTGTCCCCTGTAGTAATTTTTCCCTGTCTGATTGTACCACTCACAACAGTACCCACTCCCATGACAGAGTAAATTTTGTCTATATACATCATGAATGGTTTTTTAATGTCGTTACCATTTGATGGTACTTTAAGCTTTAAAAAAAGACGATCAAGAAGATCTATGCCTTCACCAGTCACTGGTGAAACCTTTAAAATAGGCACAATATGATTTTCCATGTTTTTTGCCACGAAATCGGCATCTTCCAATGTTTTTACCATGAGGGGTATTCTTCCAACCAGTTTTATAAGGTCAAATATTTGTTGTTTAACTTCTCTAATCTTTTCTGGTACCACTTTATCAATTTTGGTCATGGTAATTATTACTGGAAGGTCCATGGCCAATATTATGCCTAGGTGTTCCTTGGTTATATGTGTCGGGCCTTGAATAGCTGATACCACCACGAGTCCGTAATTTAATTTCTGCCCAACAATGCCCCTTATGGTTGTTCTAAGCCAAGGTTCATGACCCACTGTATCCACGAATGAAACGATCTTTTCGCATTTTTCAATTAATTTAGATTTTTCATTATTTTTCAGTGGATTTTTGATGCGAACAGGTTCATCTTTACAGAACCCGTAACCTGCAAATGAAAGATCAGCAGACAGTCCCCTTTCAATTTCATGCTTCTGCACATCCAAAAATATTCTGGTTCTGCCTGCACCGTTATCAAGGGATCCTGTTGTTAAGGTTCCGACCAGTGTGCTTTTTCCATGGTCAACATGACCTGCAACACCAACAAGCATGAGTTCCAATTTACTTCTTTGAGGTTTCCCTATCCACACCATTGCAACTGTGCCATGCTCTGCTGGATGATCTTCGATGTCTAAAATCTTTAGGCCAATTTCTTGGGCTATGTTTTCTAAAACAAAAAGAGATTCTTTGTAATCTGATTCTGGCAATCCAATTAAGTGGCCTTCATCATGAACTCCTATAAAATAAATTGCTTCACCATCACCCATTTCCATTCGGTATTTCATTTGTGAAGCAAGGTGGAGTTTACGGTCCGTTTTGAGATGATAATCTACATTAAGATGTTCTTTAAATTCTATATTATCTCTTTCGCCGTGTTTTGTAATATCGTAGATATTATTTTTCATGGTGGATTTTCTAAAAATTTAACGTTTGTTAGGAACCTTGTCTGCTGTGGTAAATATTGCTCCGCCATACTTTTCTTCTTGAAGCTCTCTTACTTTATCTGATGCCTGTTCTGCTTCATCGGTAATGGCAAGAATTCTCCTTTCCTTAACCTTGAGGGTTTTACCACAAACACATTTTTTAGTTGCTGTGCCCTGCTTAGAGTAAACGGCCCTTCCACAGTCGCACCTGAAAACGATGTACATTTTTTTAACCCAAACTTAAATTGATATTTTTTCCTTGTTTAATTGTATGGAACATATTTATAAATTACTACTGGAATTTTCAGTTTGATCTTGTGGTAATGATCCATGTAAAATAAAAAGTTAAGTTTTTTAAGATTTATTTAACTCCGCTTCATGTTTAAGCAGGTAATATAACCTGCTTCCCATCGATATTGCACTGATAATGATGATAGTTACTGTTAAAAACATAAATATCCAATCTGCTTTGACTATTAAACTGATAAACACTGTTAAAAACAGGAAAGAACCATAATATTTGCCTACAGGATCGTAGATCGGAACTTTGAATCTTGATGTAACAATAAACTGAACAAACATGAACAGGAAAATGATGATCAACCATCCTGGATAGAGCCCAATGATAATGAAAGCTGAAAATGCGGCCAATATCCATATAAAATCTGCAACAACGTCGAGGTAAGCTCCATTAGATGTGACAATCTTCAATTTTCGAGCAGTATAACCATCCAATGCATCTGTAACTATGGTTAAAAGAAATATGAGTAACGAGTCTTGTTGGGAAAGATTAAGCACGCTGAAAATGAATATTGGTGCCAGAACAATTCTTAACAAAGTAATTAGATTAGGAATAATTATTTTATAGTCTGAAATATGGAGAGACATTTAAACCATGAATATTGTTTTAATACATTTTCTTTTCAGTTCATACAATATTTAGTTATTCAAAACTTATCTCTTAATTCTATTTGAATTGTAGAAATATTTTGTTGAAATTAATTATTGATATCCTTCAAATTATAAAATAATCCGGATATGGATAAAAAAAATTTGATACACTGGGTCAGTTCAAAGA
>WASR01000250.1 GCA_009712615.1 Methanobacterium sp.
TCTTAAAACTCAAATTCGTCTTACATCCCTCCTACAATTTATTATCATAATCCATCTTAATTAAAAACCTACAATTTAAACTCTACAATTTCTAGTGTTAAAGTTAGATTACAGTTTTTATATTAAACATCTAATCAGTTTCTGTTATTACCATATTATATTTAAACTTTCTTATTAACTGAATAATAAATTATGGGCAACATAATGACATGTTTAAGTAACTAGAAGTAAAAATAACATCGTTATAGAATAATTAAATGTTAATTTGGAAAGCTAACCCTGAAAATCATGAATGAATCAAAATACAGTAACAGAATAAATTTAAAAAAAATAAGAAAATTGGCGACATTGTCGCCGTTACAAACTGTACTTATAACAGTTTGTTAATTGGGTGGGTTTCTATTGGCTCGGTACCTATGTCTTTAGCAGCTTCTGCCATGAACATGTCGGTCATTGCAACTGCTGTGAATGCCATTTTGGCGTTTTCTATAGGTCCCATGAGTACAAAGTCTCCTCCAGCTGCTACTTGCAGTAGGTTGGAGCCTATGTCACTTACTGGCCATACTTCTTTGTTTTCCTTTTTGTAGCCTCTTAACCAGTCCCATGCTGAAGGCACGTTGTGGATTCCACTACCTACAGGGTATCCCCATTTACTTTTAACAGCGAAAGAAGTCCTTAATGCAGGACCTGCTCCCTGTCCTAATGGAGTAACTGCTACATCCATGAATGGTTTGTCGATACCACAGTCAGCTGCCATATCAAGTAGACCTTTGTCTAATACACTTCCACCATTGTCCCATATGTTGATTTTACCTTCTACTCCAGCTTCCATAGGGTTGAACCCTAGAACTATGGAAGAGGTAATGTCAGATTCAGCGAGAACTTTGAGTTCTTCTTCATCTGCGGACATGTTTAGGGAGTTGTATATACCCCTGTCAGCTAAACCAGATTCTGTAACATATCTTGCTCCAGCCATCCTGGCTTCTCCAGAAGTTGAATCAATGAAGAAAGGTGCGTCTGTTGTGTCTCCGACAAATTCCAGATATTTTACTAAAGCTTCTGGTGTTGCACCAAAAGTGTGTACAATATGAGGGTTTCCGGTTACATCCGCCATTTCTTCTTGCATTTTTATTAAACCTTCTGCTTTATCTTTGTCGAAGGTTCCAGCTTTTTCATCACTAATAATATTGTGTCCACCGTAAAAGATGGTTCCTGCCAAAACAGTTGGGTATTCACCTGGCTGTCCACCTACTTTTAGGCCAGCAATATCTAATACAACCTGTTCTTTGTCAAATCTAAACATACTTAAATCCTCCTAATAATTTAGACTCCACCAAATGTTGATAGGATAGCTCCTATTTTAACAACTTTGAAAGCCACAAATAAGATTATAAGACCAATCATGATACCGTATAAGATACCAATGTCCCTTCCTATTTGTTGACCCATTTTTTGAGAGATCTCACCATGGTTGAACTCTACTTTATCTTCAATGTCATCTAATCTCTCGTTTGCCTTGTTGTACTCATCTGCAGAGACAATGACACGTGGTATAACGTTATCTTTTGCCATACTTATGCCCCCACCATTGTTTTATAAATTACTGGTAGACCCACAAGGAGGAGTGCTAATATGAATCCCACTGCCATACCATAAACTCTGGTTGTAATGAGTCCTGCAAACAACCTCTGATCCCTACCAATTAATCCGGTACGATATTTGATATCTTTTACAGTACTTTTTATGCCTCTAACATTAGGTTTGTTTGATAATATCATTTAAAAACCCCCGTTATTTTAGCAATAGTATTGTTCCAAGAGTCAATATGAAAGCTAGACCAACAACAATTCCTTGTACTTTTCCTGCGTACATTCCTGCGAACTGTCTCTGGATTGCACCAACAGCTTTAACTTCACTCTGAATGGTACGCATCCTAGCTTCTATTAAGGCTGTTTCTGGAGCTACAGGACGAACTTCTTCGCCTTCCTCCTCTTCGCCTTCCTCTTCAATTTCTATTACCATTGCTTCTTCTTCAATTGCTCCGGGATCTTTTTCGATGCACTCTTTGACTTTTGCCTGGATCTGTGCTGCGTCCTCGACATCGATCAGATCTACTATTTCGAATTGGGATCTGAATCTGTCCAATCCTGCGTCAGGTACGTTTTCGATGTATGGTATAGCACCAGGGGCACCTACAATACTTCTTTTTTCTGGGTCAACACCATTTTCATGGAGTGCCTTTATACTCTCACCTGTAATATGTCCCTGAACCTCAGCTCCACATAATATTAGGAATCTTAGGTTTGGATTGGATATCAAGTTTGAGATCATCTTTTCTATTCCGAGGTTTTCGGTTTTGCATGGCCCTGCAATTGCAGCTCCTGCATCCACAGGAATTTGTTCGTTGTGAGAAGCAAGTGTAGCAACTGCTACAGGACTCTCTGGATCGCCGGTTACGTAGTCACCGTTTATTACAGGCCATCCTTCTGCGGGTGATTTTTTATCAGCCAATTTAACACCTCCTATAATAATATGGCAACCAGCAGTACTAGCCCAAGTACAAATCCATATACCATGTTGGTTAATTTACCAGCTGTGGCGTAAACTCCTTCCCTTCCAGGGTAGGAACCAGGTGATACTGTGGATGGATCAAGGGCGCTAGCTATGTCGTCCGCTGCAGCCTCTAATTCTGTTATTTGCTCGTTTATATCGTCCATGGATAAAATTAGGACTTCTCTACCTAGAGATGCTCCAAGTATTCCAGTTGAAGGATCTAGTGTTAGGTTGAGTTCAGGAGCTATTTTTACTAAAGGTAACATTTCTACCATTTTGCTTCCTCCTTACTGTTCGTCCTCTTTAGGCCAAAGTCCAGACCATTTAACTGATGCTGCACTTTCTAGTGAATCTGTTAAGAATGCTCTCATTGAAATAAACCATCCTAACGCACCAATTACTGATATAACCCACCATGCTGCGTGAGATCCTATTCCGAGTAGTCCTACTATGGCCATTGACATAAATGCAGTTGTTGCTGCAAGTTTCAATGTCCTGGTCTGATCTTCGTTAGGTCCTAAACATGCATTGAATGGGTGCTGAATAGCCATTGTGTTCAAAATGAACAGTAAACCTATGAAACCAGTTGATATAACTGATGCTAGTATAGCTGGCATTGCGTAACTTCCAGCAATTGCTGCTGAGAATCCTAGAACAGAAAGTGCTGATGCACCTGACAATTCTATGGTACATTGTACGAGTATTGGTATTTTCATTCCAACTACTTTCTTACCTATGAGTGCAACTACTCCACCTAAGATCATTGCTATTGCAAATGCAATCAATGGGCTTATGAGTGTGTATGTTGGCCCCATCATGATGGCACCGGAAAGTCCTGCTAAAACACCGATTATACCTACTGCTAGTGACATGTATCCTATGGATGGAACACCTGTTCCTAGACCGTAGCTTGCAACTCTTCTTATTGCGTCTGCTCCCCATACTATGGCACATACTGCTCCGAGTGAAGCAAGTAAAGGTCCTAGTACTGGGTTAATTGGTGTTGCATATATGCCTATAAGTCCGCCAATTACTCCTATTGCAATTGTTTTTGATGGTGCGATTGCAACTGCTGCTTCGCCTCCTCCTGCTGCTGACATTAGAAGACACCTCCTTTAAGCAATAAGACTGCTATTAAACCTGTAACAATGGATACAATTAAACATGCTAGTGCACCACGAGGTAGCCTCTTGAATTTAGGGTCGTGGAAACCTTCGATTGTACCACCTATGTTGTATGAAGCAACTACCGCGTTAATGAAGAAAACACCAACTGCAAATATTGCTGCAACTGTTGCAGCAGATAAAGATACTCCACCGCCTAATAAAGCAGATAATTGATATCCAGGTAGTATTGATAATCCTTCGTAGAGTGCCCAGTAGATTAAACCTCCACCAATTCCACCTAACGCTCCTCCAATGATTCCACTGACGAAACATACGGTTGGAATTCCGTGACCTTCTGTACCGGATGTAACAAATTTACTCTGTTCGTATTTAGTTATAGGGTCGTATTCAACCTTAGCTGAAGCTGGTACACATCCAACACCCCATACGTATATGAAGTTACCTACAAGCATGGTGATTCCGATCATGAGCATGGAACCTACTGCACCTGCTGCAAGGATTAACCATAGCGGCTGTCCTGTCATTGCTGCGGCTGTAATAAGTCCTGTCATACCTCCACCTGCTGCGAGCATAGCGGTACCTGTTCCGACTCCTGTAGCTGTTGCTATAGCTGCTGGTGCTCCTCCTACTGGTATGAAGTGTACACCTCCACCAATTAGAAGTCCTCCAACTGATATAGCTCCTATTAATAATAATGGATCCATCATAAAACCTCCTTAGTCCTCATTCTTTGTATGGTCCATATTGATTTCGTGCGAAAAGCTCGATTCTGTTGTTGAGGATTATAATTGCTAAAACTATTACAAGACCTGCTATAACTCCTCCAGTTGGTCCGAAAACTACTGTTGTCCAGAAACTGAAGAATACTATTAGTCCAAAACAGAATCCTGTCACCGGTCCTCCATATTTCGCACAGAAATGTACAACATCTATAGAGTTTCTTGGTCCCAATTCAGACATGGTTGTGATATCACCGTGAATAGCCACAGGTATACCTCCACCGTATGGATAAGTCTGGTACTCCCTTTCGGCACCGTAGTGAACATCCCCAGTGGATGATCCTATAGCACCTATGGTAATACCCCATAGAACTGCTAGTAGCGGTAATGGGAATGGGTGATTAAATCCTTGAACTGGTAAAGTCATGAGATATGATAATCCTACTATACAAAATGTAACGATAAATCCATGAGCTGCTATTGGTCCTAAGTGACCAGTAATAACATCCATGAAAACTGGTTGATCAAATTGAGATTGTCCTACAATCCTACCTAAGTAAGATGTTGTTGCAAATGCAGAATGGAATAATGCTGCTATAAATCCACCTGCAGCTATTGACATTATAACTGGTAGATGTACTGAACTTATAAGAACAAATGCCACTGAACCGGCTATACCTGCTAGTGTACCCATCTGTACGGGTTCACCAGATACAGCCTTGTTGAACATCCTGTGAAGGTGTCCCATCTGAGGTGCCAGTTGAACTTGTGAGTTAGGGTTACTCATTGAACCTACGTCAGATTCCAAGTCCTCTGCGGCCCCTGCAATGGTTGCGGCTGCGCCCATAAGAGCAACAATACCTAATCCTGTTATCATAGGGTCCATATTACTTTCCTCCTTCTTTTTAAAAAATACAAAAAAAATAGGTGTTTGCGTAACACCTATTTACTTAGCTGGAGAAATAAGAGCTCTTTCTCCTGCTGGTTCGAATTCTCTTAAAGCACCTTTTGCAAACTCTGCCCTGACATTTGAGAAGTCAAATGCTAGGTTATCATCAGCAAATGCAATTTTAACCAGTGGGTTGAATACAAATGCATCTCCACGTGCTGCGTGAGCAGACTGTGCAATACCTGCGTATTCTCCCTGGTGTCCCACGTTCATTGCGTAGTTTGGATAGTTAGGTCCTCTCATTTCCACTGGTAATCCTTCGTCGTTCCTTATAGAGAACACGTTGGATGCACCACACTGGTCCTGAAGGTCGTAACCATAGAAACCTAAACGGGAGTGCTGTTCTTTGTGCAGGTACATTGAAAGGTACCATGCGCTAAGTCCAGTCTGTGCATTTCCTGTAGCAAATCCAGTTGAACATCCAGCTGCTGCAGCAACTATTGATG
The DNA here is from genome assembly GCA_009712615.1 of Methanobacterium sp. Taxonomy (GTDB): domain Archaea; phylum Methanobacteriota; class Methanobacteria; order Methanobacteriales; family Methanobacteriaceae; genus Methanobacterium_B. The sequence continues at coordinate 5,795 of WASR01000250.1, forward strand.
CCCTCTGAGATCCACCAAAGATGGTTTCTAAGAGTGCTGGATATTCTTCGAACTGTTCTAGTGCGTAGAATGTCACTTCAGAACCTACATCAAGGACTGTGTCCATGTTGTTAGGTGCTTCAGTCATACCGAACTTGTCTTCGACGTATTCTTTACCGTAGTAAACAAAGTCGTCAAGGATGTTGTCGGTGTAAGCTGCTGTAGCGTACTGAGTGAATCCTACTCCACCTGACATGTAAGAACCTAGCCAGATCTGATCGTATAACATTGCTCCGGATGCAACTACGTCCAGAGTAACTCTTGCTGGGTCGTCAGGGTTAACTCTTGAAGACTGACAAATGTCAGCTAAGAAACCAAATGGAATTCCACCTGGTTCGTTTTCTCCTCTTGCTCTCCTCTGTGGTAGCGCAGTTCCCATGTGAACAACTTCTGCGTGTTTAGCAGCGTAAGCGAAGTCACCAGTAGCGGCTTCTCCTGCTGCTTGTTTGTAAGCAGAGATCATTGACATACCGATCTGCATAGCAGACCACCTTGAGGTTGTACCTCCATCACATGTCCTTGAAACTATGGTTGGGATTCTGACAACCTGCCAGATACCGTCTCCAACTTCAGCTTTAAGGACTTCTGCCTGTTCTTCATTGAACATTTTGTTAATGTTTAGAACATATGCAGGGTCGATTTCATCGGCAATTTCATCGTTTCCTGTGAAAGTTTTCACGTAACTGTCAGCCACGAGGTATGGGTTGGTTTCTACCATGTGTTCCTGAACTACCGCTGCACCAGGCATAGCGTGGTTTACAGTTTCTAGGTAGTTGGTGATTGTTTCTGGGCTAACTTCTTTACCTAACCTCTTTTCAATAACCATGTGAGCTGTGTTCATACCCACAATAACAGTTCTTCTGATGTCATCCCAGAACTGCTGCATTGCTGCGTTGTTTACAAAGTGTAAATCGTCACCTTCAACAAATGTGTCAGTTGTGGAAACCTGGTAAGGCATTAAAACTCTCTGTCCTAATGGTGTACCTACGTCTGGGTCGTACATAGGGATTCCACGTTTAGCTGCTATTTCTTTACCAGCTGCAACGAATTCCCTCTTTCTTTCAGACTGTTTCCATCCGCCTTTGTTGTAGAAAGTGGTTTTATCATCGGTTGGGTCTTCTTCAAATGCTTTTTTCAAAGCGTCTATAAACATCTTTTCAGCCATTTTTTCACCTCCTTCTATTCAGGACCATATCCACCGTTGGATCTGGTTACGTGTATTCTGTGGAGTACTTCTACTGCGTCAGCGTCGTCTCTGTATGCTTCACCATCTTTTCTGTAGATGGTTGTTTTGTCTTTGAGGACTGCTTCTTCGAGAGGTTCTCCTAATATGACTGGTTCGTCTAATTCGTCACCAATCTGGTTTTTGACCATTTCGACGTTTCCTGTAGCTTTGTTCAAGACCTGTCTTCTGACCATGTCGAACATCATACCGTCTTCGTCAAGTCTTAATGAGTGTCCGTGTACACTCTTTCCCCTAATTCCTGTTCTTGCAGGGTCAAAGAATTCTGTTTCAAGAAGTTCTTTTGAGATCTTCTCGAGGTCTCTTTCCCTTGCTTCTATAATTTGCCTTCCTGATAATGTACCTGCGTCAGATCCTCTGTATCTGCATAGGTATGCTCTGGATCTTGCGAATGGTTGTGCTGGAGCAAAGTACATTGAGTCAGCAAACTGTATATATCGAACCCTGTCACCGGCCTTTGCACCGTCAACTGGTTCTACCATTTCTCTAATTGCGTCTTCTGGTTCGTCCATTTCTTCCAATGGTGGGTGTACGCTAGGGTATTCCTCACCAGGAGCTCTGTGACCTAATATCTTTACAACATCTTCGTCTGAAATTTCCCTCAATTTTTCGAGGTCGTAATCAGGGTCGCATAGATTCCTTCTGTTCTGTGCAACCTTGGTTGTTCCGGGATAGTATTGTGCCATGTTCATGCACCTCCTAATGCTAACTTTACCTTCCTTATTATCTCATCCAATTTGTCTTGGGGACATGTTTCGCCTCTAATGACGCCACTAATGATATCCACAATTTCACCTTTTGTGTTAGGTTCGTTGGGCATAACAGATCTGGTTTTCACACCAATTTTAGCAAAATCTTCAAAATCTACAGGATATTCGCAAATCACAACACAAGGCCGATTAACATGTCTTAAAATCAGTCTGGCTTTGTAGATGATGTGATGTCTCACACCACCAAGATGTACTACTACCAAACGGAATCGCTTTATCTGTTCTATCTCCTTTGGAGTTAGACCAAATAGACTTCCAGCGCCCGCAGATGGTGCATCTTGAGGTACGCCAGCTCCTGCGTTTAATACAAGTGTGCTGGTCTGGATGTTAGCTTCACGTAATGCGAAGGTTATTTCACAGACTGGCTTGGTTATGTGCCTCCTACCTGGAGACATTGCAATTGCTAAAACTTCACTTCCACACTCTGCAAATGTTCCTCTTTGGGCTATTCCTCCTCCTTCGCCCATTCCCATGGTTTCTCTGCAGTCAACAACGTGTGTAGCTTTTCCGATCATTTTTATTCTTTCCTTTTTAGTATCGTGGCTCTTTCGCTGAGTAGGGCGTTTTGATCCGTTAAACCTACCATTTCATCTGGTAAGTTTTCAAGAGCTTCGCCATATTTTATCTTATCAGAAACGGTCTTTTGTTTCCTTATAAAGGTACCAACGTGAACGTTGAATCCAAAAGACAGATTTTCTTCGCATTTCTGCCTTACTAATTCTATAGTGTCTTCGTTGTCAATTTCCATTAACACTCTACCAGTTTTGACTTGTAGATCTACTTCTTCACCTTTAACAGTGATAGTAGTGTGATCCGAATTTATGGCTTCTGGCGGAAGCCTTTGTCCTTGAAGAACAATTGTTTTTACTCCATCTATTTCATCAAGAGCATTTAAAAGACTCTCTGTGGTTTCTGGGTTTAATAATCTGTGCGGAAAGATCTCGATGTCCATATGTCTCTTTACCCCCAAGGGTGGATTATTTAGAGTTTACCTTTTAAGTCGACAGCTGCCTCGTTCACATATTTAAGTGGGTTACGGAACGCGTCAACTTGGCTGAATACATCCTTAATTAATCCGGAGGTTGCTTCTGGGGAGAACAGTTGTGTTCCTGCATCCAAAGACATAGCTGCTGCCACACATGGTATAGCAAATCCTTTACTGTGTCTTGTTACAACGTGGTTTCCGTTGAATATACCAGGACCTCCACCACCATAAATTGAGTGGCTGAAGAAAGAGAATCCTACAGCAGTACCTTCAACTCTACCGAAGTCTACACCAGGTAATCCAGTTTCGAACTCTAATATATCGTTGTAGTATAGAAGTGTTGATGAAACACCCTGTGCAGCTCTTGCAGCTGCTTGGTTGACCATTGTTGCAGCCATCATACCTGCTGCAGCGTAAGCGTTCCATTTTGCCATGTCATCAGTTCCATAGACATTGAATCCGCTTAAGTCTTTTTCTACACCGATTACACCGTCTTCTTTGGCCCTTTCGATCATGTCGTTTATGACTGAACCGACAGTTCCTTCTTTACCGTTTGCTTTAACAAGGTCGTAGACTATGTTGTCTGCGTTCATTCCCTGATATGCAAGTCCGAGTAAGTGCATTCTTTCAAATTTACCTACTGCGTCTCCCATCTCGAACATTGCTGCCTGTTCAAGTAAACTTGATAAAGCTGCTGAGTTCATGGTGTTTTTCAAGGTTGTTGCTACCACGTGGTTAACCATGATGTTCCTCAAGGAGTAACCTGGTCCCTCTAGTTTCTGAGGTACGTCAAGCATGGTTGCTAGGTTTCCACCCATATAATCTACAGACTGTGGGTATCTTCCAAGAATTGCTGCTTTGACCATGTTAGCATCGTACATGCTTACATCACACACGTCAATTATTGACTGGATAAATGCTGAAGCAGTTACCAGTGGTCCGGCTGAATATTCAGCACCTGCATCAAATCGTGCCTGTGGAATCTGGACAAGAGCCCTTTTACCACCTACTAATAATTCTACGTTTGTGTTGTCGCCTTCCTCTACCTGTATCATTTCAGCTGCTTTAGCTGCAATAGCTTCTGCATTAGCCACTATGTCAAGGTCGAGTTCCCTACCTAAGATTTTGCCTCCACCGAGTTTACCGGTTTTAAGAGCGTTCTCTACACCCTCTAGGTTTACAGCTACAGTCCTTTTAACACCCTGTACGATTGCTTTAATCGCTGAGTTTCTTAATGGACTTAGGGCTTCTAGCGGGACCTGTTCTTCAACAAGATTTCCTCTGTCGTCGTACAAGTCGATCTTATCATCAAACTTTGCCATTTTTTCCCTCCTACGCATTCATGTACACCAATTTAGTGCACCAAGTCAAATTCGTGACCAGATAGAATCTGTTCACATTGGGGATATTCCCCATGGTACCTTTTGATATACGAAACTGCATTTATGGGTTTATATGTTATTAAAGTTTCTTCTTGATTCAATTAGAAAAATATATATGGTACAATTACCCATTATTTTTTTAGTTTTTATATTGTTTTTTCCGGATTTTTAAATACGAACTTACTTATTTTAATGGGTAAAGAAGTGGTTAATATGCAGATAATAGCAGATGTAGGTGGAATACCCGGTAAAGATTGTAGAGGATTTTGCAAATATTGTTATTTCAGAAAAGTAACTGGAGAAGATCCTTTAGGATGCAGAAGCTGTACTCCCGGCACTGTGGGTTGTGAAAACTGCACCACAGGAGTTAGGGAAACTAGAAATGAATTCATACACCCATTCATGGTAATGGGTACCGTTCAGAATTCTTTAATGATGGGTGAAATTCGAGACAACAATCTGAAGGCTAACATCAGCGGAGGAGGAGATGTGAGTTGTTATCCCCATTTATTAGAACTTGCTTCTGGACTTAACCAGTACAATCTTCCCATACATCTTGGATACACTAGCGGAAAGGGTTTTGATAATGTTAAGACTGCTGAAGAACTTATTTCTTTCGGAGTAGATGAAGTAACTTTTACTGTGTTTTCAACAGACCAGAAACTCAGGGATTCCTGGGTTAAAGACCCCACAAAAGGAGAATCATTAAATGCCCTTAAATTGTTTTGTGAGAATACAGAGGTACATGCGGCTTCAGTAATAGTTCCAGGGGTTAATGATGGGGACGTTCTGTATGAAACATGCAGTAAGCTTGAAGATTGGGGTGCAAAGGCATTTATACTCATGAGATTTGCTAATTTCAGAAATCAAGGATTAATACTGGGCAATGAACCCATATTAAAGGATGTCGTTCCACACACACTGGAAGAATTTGAATCAATGGTCCGGAAAATTAACAAGGAATTCAATTTGAGGGTTACTGGAACTCCTGTTTGTGATCCAGAAAATGACACTCCATTTGCAATTTCTAAGGAAAAAAATAGTGAATATTTGGAAATTCTTACTGATGTTCAATCTGAAGCAACGGTACTTTCAAGCAACATAGCTGCCCCCTACATAAAAAAAATTGTTGGAATGATAGGCGCAGATGAACTAATAAACGTTGTTCCTGTGGATCAGGATATTGGTTGTTTAATAACTCAGGAAGATGTAGAGGGAGTGGATCTTTCTGAGCTTAAGGACACCGTTATAATACCTGGAAGAGCATTAATACACGATAAAGTTGCTCAAGAAATTTTAAGTAAAGACGGTGTTGACAGAATAGTTGCTAGGGGTCCCGACAAACTGTCGGTGGATGGAGAGATGAGTGGTACACTGAGCAGGGAAGATGTGCTTAAAAAAGAATTAATAGCATTTGAAGACCTTATTGAAGCTATCAATTTCTTTGGAGTGAGAAAAAAATAACAATTAAAATGGAATATTCATTAAATTTTAATACAATTATCTTTATTTAATACTCAATTCCAACTATCATCCACTTACACAATAATAATATGTAATTTTTTTTGTTTTCCATCAATCTTTACTTGTTAACCTAGTCCATTCTAGGCAGATTCAAGATCCAAGATTGTTATTTCACATCTTGAACCTAACCTCATTGGAGGACCCCAAGTTCCAGTTCCTGGTGAAACATAGAGGTACGTGTCTTTATATTTGTATATGCCATTCATGTACCTGAACATCAATCTCACAAGATAATTGAATGGGAGCATTTGACCCGCATGGGTATGGCCAGATAGCTGAAGCCCAACTCCTGCCTCTGCTGTTGCTTCGAGTTCAGTTGGCGTGTGATATAACACTATTGAAGGTTTAGATTGATCTATGTCCATTTTTGAAAGCACATTTTTCATGTGATTCCTTTCAAAGGAGTATTCAACCCCAATGATTTGAATCCCATTAAATTCAACCAATTGATCCCTCAATATCTTCATTTTAACCCCCTTCAGAACTCGAAGTACCTCATCTAATCCTTCGTAGGTTTCATGGTTACCCATAATAAAAAATACAGGAGCTTTGAGTTCGTTAATTGCATTGAATGTGCTGGTGTGGAGTCTTGCGCTTCCATCCACCATGTCCCCAGTTATGAAAACTACTTCAGGATCTATTTCATTGGTTTTTTCAACTATCTTTTCTAGATATTCAGAATTTCTTATGGAACCAATATGGATATCAGATAGTTGAACTGATCTAACACCCCTTTCAAGACCACTCAATGGAATATTTACGTGTTTAATATTGATACGACTGCTGTTTATAATTGAATATCCGCTTAAAAGAGCAGATAAACCAATTATTATTATTCCTGCTATTTCACCCGGAATCTTTATGAAAATAGATAATATCCAGTATATTGCCATGAATGTAAGCACATAAAACGATATTCCCATCCAAGCCGATGCAGCTGTGTAGAATATTCGTGTATACTTATTGGATACTACCCTTTCTATCATGGCAGCCAAAGGGTAAGAAATTGCGGCTATCACGAGTAAGGTGTAAAAACCTAGTCCAGGTTCAACACCAAACAATACATAAGTGCCATAGAATATGGCGTAGTTAACTGCCAAAAATCCTAGGAAGAAAACAGACATGAATCCTGCAAATCTGATTATAGTACGCATATAAACTCCCCAACGCCCCTAATTATTAGATTTAAATGATAGATGTTTCAGAAAGAAGTTTTACGAGTGTGTAACCGTACATTTTAGATTTCACAACTTCTGCAATGTCACCAAGCCTTTGATCACTCACGATCACATCTTCAATCTCCCGGTGGTATTCATCGTAGTTGAGTTTTACTCTTACACCCATTAACTGACTTACAACTGGTAATGGAGAATAAACTTCAGCTATTGCTTCCACTTGGTTCTCAATCTCTCGTTTTACAAGTACAGGTGGAACAATTGGAGGATCCAGAAGAATTTCCCTCCGTTTATCATCAAAAATAGTTTCAATGACTTCAACGAGTTTTTTAAGAGCTCTTATATTCTCTCCTCTTTTTAATCTGCGAGGAATTCTCCCTAGGCCAGATACATAAGCATCAGCACCAGGAATATCATCAAGATCTATTTCTGGAGCCCCAGTAACAACAACAGGTATTTCTATGTCTTCGAAAAGGTGTGTTTTGTTGGTTATGCAGTCCCTAAAACTGCCCAGTGCAAAAACAGCAAGATCATGTTCTTCTATTAATTTCTTTTCATCCTCGGATATTCGGGAAATACCCTTGCCAGCACCCCTTGAAAGTCCAATCATATTGTCCTTTGCACCGTACCTTCTAAGGTACTCTGAAATATCACATGCCGAGTGGGGAAGGTGTTGACGGGCAAGAGTTGGAGAAACTACTGCTATTTCAGTACCTGCCATTGGGGCAATTTTTATTGTTCCAAGTAGTTCCTTGGCCTTTTCCTTAATTTTATCAATGTCTTCGATAGGAACAGCCAGTGTCAAAACAAGATCCATTTGACTTATGTTCTCCTGAAGAACAAATCCTCCAAGATCTTCAATAAGCTCAGTCATTTCTTCGTGTTTGTGAATTCCACCCGTGTATGTCAGTGTTTCATACATAATTTTTTCTCCAGAAGTTTGTATCTTAGTTCAGCCCTTTTAACTGGATTTATTGGACTATTTTTATGTGAAGCTATTTCTACATAATTTTCATCCATGGAATCTAGTTCACCTTGAATCTCATCCCGAATATAATCTGGATAAACCAGATAATCATGGTATTCGTTTCCATTTACCACTGTGTAACCCATATCCTCAACAATATCCTTAAGAAAATTTGAATAAACTTTGACTTTTATGTTTCGATTTTCAGTTTTGTCCAAACTAGGCAGAGGGATTAGTGATTCCTCTTTGAGGATTCCTGAGCCCAAATTAGTCCTGACAACATCAACACTGTCTTGTATCTGTTTAAAAGTGTTTAATTTAAGTTTAATGGATTTCATATCTGTATTTGTTTCTGAAAGTACAACAGCTATATCTGCATCAGTAGAATCAGGATTCAAACTTATCTGATATTCCTTCAATCCAGCAAGCTTTAAAATTTCTTCACACATTGGAGTTGTAACAATCTTCATCTTAACCTCATTATTCCTCTTTAACAATATATAATTGTATTTAATAGGATTTAATACTCGTGTTACAATGATTCAAAATTTAAATCCATTGATCTGAACATTCTAATTTCGATTCTGGAATAAATTAAACTGAATCTCCAAAGATTTATATAATAAATTATACAAAATTAGTATACACTAAAACCTATTAAGCAAGGTTTAAGGAAGTGAAGAATTTGTTCAGAATGGATCAAAGCCCAAAAACTGCCCCCATTCAGGAGGGCGAAGAATACGACGTTAAAATTGAAGATGTTGGTAAAGAGGGAGATGGCATTACCCGAGTAGAAGGTTTTGTCGTGTTTGTACCTGATACAAAAGTTGGTGACGAAGTTAAGGTCAAAATAACATCCGTTAGAAGGCGTTTTGCCTTTGCTGAAAAAATTGAATAGACTTATTGAATACCTATTTTTTCTCTAATTCTATTTTTGGTGTTTCTATGAAGGTTTCACTTAGTTTGGATAGTTCATATTCTGAAGACGTTGCAGTGGTAGTTGATGTGCTGAGGGCTAGCTCAACAATAACCGTTGCTACCCAAAATTTTGATAAGATCATTCCTGTCAAGAGTATCGATGATGCTAAATATCTGGCAAAAAAGTATGATGCTGTTTTAGCTGGAGAAAGACGCGGAGCTGCTATAACTGGTTTTGATACAGGGAATTCTCCGTTAGAAATTTCCAATTTTCATGGAAATGTGCTGGTAATTACAACCAGTAACGGAACCAGAATTATGGAAGGAATCAAGGCAAAAATACTGATAGGATCATTTGTTAATGCAAAGGCAGTTGCAAAAGAAGCTTTGAAACAGGCCAGTTCCCATATAGAAGTTGTTATGGCTGGTGTAGAGGGAAGATTTGCAATTGAAGATTATCTTGGAGCTGGAGAAATTATAAGCTATTTAAAAGGGTATGAATTGGAAGAAAGTGCATTAGGAGCTTATATGGCTTCATTAAACGAAGAATTGGTGAACAATGCTGTTAAAAATTCCAGATCCGCCAGAAAACTCGGTGAACTCGGATTATCAGAAGATGTGAATTTTTGTCTGAAGCGCAACTTATATGACCATGTACCAGTATATGCAAATGGAAGCATAACTGGAGTTCAATGAAAGTTTTATATATTAAGTTGAAGTATGCACTTTAGTTGAAGAAATTCCTATTGAAATTTTTTGAATTATTTAAACCAGATTAAATCGATTTTTTATAATAAACTATTAATTGTGTGACACCATGGCACCAGAAAATTTGAAACTTATTGGTACAGCACATGTATCAAAAGAAAGTATCGAAGAAGTTAAAGCCGCTATAATTGAAAATCAACCCGAAGTAGTTGCTGTAGAACTTGATCTTAACCGTTTTCAAAATATGATGGCGGAAAGAAACGGTCAGGTAAAACAGGACATAAATCTAAGGGAGATCATTAAGGGTGACAAGCTAAGCATCTTCCTTGTCAGCATGTTTCTATCGTATATGCAGAGAAAGATAGGGGATAAGTTGGGTGTAAAACCAGGATCAGAGATGCTAGCTGCGGTAGATGCGGCAGAAGAAATTGGTGCAAATGTGGCCTTAATAGATAGGGACATAAGTCTGACTCTGAAAAGGGCCATTGATAAGATGAGCTGGATAGAAAAGGCTAAATTTTTATACGGGATCATAGCTTCCTTCTTCAGTAGTGAAGAAATAGATGATGTGGAAAGTATCAAAGATGGTGATGAACTCACAGAAGTCATGGAATACTTCAAAGAAATGTCTCCCAAGGCCTACGACGTTCTTGTTTCAGAGAGGGATGCGTACATGTCCCACAGACTACTTGAAATTAACAACCAAAGTGTTGTGGCTGTTGTTGGTGCAGGCCATAAAAAGGGAATCACAAGATACATGGAACATCCTGAAGAACTGCCCCCAATTGAAGACCTTTTGACCCTTAAAAAATCCAGAATTCCCATTGGAAAACTAATTCTCTACTCAATTCCACTGATTTTTATAATTATTTTTGCACTGGCCATCCTTCATGGCATCAACATCCAGACAAGCATCATAAATTTCATACTATTGACTGGAACTTTCAGCTTTTTAGGATGCATACTATCAGGTTCAAAGATATATTCTGCAATAACCGCTTTTATTGTTGCTCCATTAACAACCATACACCCACTTCTTGCTGCGGGATGGTTTTCTGGAATAGTGGAAGCTAAAATGAGGCACATATCCATGGATGACGCAGTTGAAATTTCAAAGGTTGATAGTTTCAGGGAACTGTGGGGAAATAATTTGTTTAGAGTACTATTGGTTGTGGTTGGAACCAATATTGGAGCTACTATAGGATTACTTCTTACGTTACCCTATGTAATACTGCCCTTAATTTACAAAATATGGGCAATAATATTATTCTACTTAAATTATATATTTCATCTTCTTTGAACTGACACAGTGTATCAAATTTTTT